>NZ_JCBAMT010000053.1:0-47802 GCF_059760445.1 Achromobacter sp. D7-1
CGTTCAAGCCTTGCCCAATCCCCCGCGGGGCATGGCATTTGCCGCCGCCTCCAGTTCCGCCGGCTGCGCGCCGCGTCCGATCAGCATGGCGCACACCGCCGACACCACCCCCGCGAACAGCACGTACAGGCAGATCAGCCAAGGCTGGCCGCCGCCCGTCTTCAACAGCGCGGTCGCGATGATGGGCGTGATGCCCGAGGCGAAGATGCCGGAGAACTGATAGACAAAGGAAATCCCCGTGTAGCGCACCTTGGCGTCGAACAGCTCGCAGAACAGCGCCGCTTCCGGCCCGTACACGGCGGCGTACAGGATGCCGAACGGAATGATGATGGCCAGCCAGATCAGCATCACGCTGCCCTGGCTGTTGAGCATCATCCAGAAGCCGGGGAAGGACGCTGCAGCAGTGATGAGCGAGCCCCAGAAGTAGACCCGGGTGCGTCCGATGCGGTCGGACAGGCGGCCGAAGAAGGGGATGAAGAAGCACATCACCAGGGCCGCGGCCATCACGCCGATCAGCGCTTCGGTGCGCGTGATCTGTACGGTCTGCGTCAGGTACGAGATCGAGAACACGCCGAACACGTTGAAGAACACGCCGTCGATGTAGCGCGCGCCCATGCCCTTGAAGACATTGCCCGGATAGCGCTTGAGCATGTCGAAGAAGGGAATGCGGCTTTCGGCGTTGTTGGCCTTGACCGCCGCGAATTCCGGCGTCTCCTTGATGTTCAGGCGGATGTACATGCCCACCAGCACCATCGCGGCCGAGGCCAGGAAGGCGATGCGCCAGCCCCAGGCCATGAACTGCTCATCCGTCAGCAGGGTGGATAGCAGCGCCACCGTGCCAGAGGCCAGGCACAGTCCGATCGCCAGTCCGATCTGCGGCAGCGAGGCGTAGAAGCCTTTCTTGCCGGGCGGGGCGTATTCATAGGCCATCAGCACCGCGCCGCCCCATTCGCCGCCCAGCCCGATGCCCTGGAACACGCGCAGCAAGAGCAGCAGAATCGGCGCCCAGATGCCGATGCTGTCGTAGGTCGGCACCAGGCCGATCAGGAAGGTGGCGATGCCCATGATCATCAGCGTCATCACCAGCATGCTCTTCCTGCCGATACGGTCGCCGAAGTGGCCGAAGATCAGCCCGCCCAGCGGCCGGGTGATAAAGCCCACGGCGAAGGTGGTATAGGCCAGCATGGTCGAGATCGTCGGGTCGCCGGTGGGGAAGTACAGCTTGTTGAACACGATGCCCGCGACGACGCCATACAGGAAAAAGTCGTACCACTCGATGGTGGCGCCGATCAGCGACGCGGCGACGACTTTGCGCACCGCGGCTTCGTTTTGCTTGGCCATGTCTAGTCTCCTTTGGTGGGGCGGTCGGGCAATCTGCGTTGTCCTGCGCCTTGGGGGTTCTGCTATCCGGGGTCCGTCATCTCCGATTCAGGCGGCGACGCGCAGCGCCTGCGGCTGTGCTTGCCTGAGGTCCTGCAACATGAAATCGGCCGCGCGTTCGGCCAGCATCACCACGGGCACGTTGGTGTTACCTGACACCAGCGTGGGCATGATCGAGCAGTCCACCACGCGCAGTCCCGCCACGCCATGCACGCGCAGGCGCTCGTCCACCACGGCCATGGGGTCGCTGGACGGTCCCATCTTGGCGGTGCCGGACGGATGGAAGATCGTGGCGCCGTATTCGCGGCAGAAGTGCAGGATCTCGTCGTCCGTGCGCACCTCCGGCCCGGGGCGGAACTCGCGCTTCATCAGGCCGGCCAGCGGCTCGGTGGCGGCGAGTCTGCGCGCATACTTCACCGCGGCCACGGCCATGTGGCGGTCCAGTTCGGTGGACAGGTAGTTCGGCTGCATGGACGGCGCCTCGAAGGGGTCCGCGCTGCGCAGCTGGACCCGGCCGCGCGACGTGGGCCGCAGCTGGCACACCGAATAGGTGCAGCCTGAGAACGGATGCACCTTGCCGCCCGCCATGTCGGCGGACAGCGTGGCGAAATGGAACTGCGTGTCGGGCGTGCGGCTGGCCGGATCGACCCGGCAGAATACGCCGCCCTGATTGATGCCCACGGCCAGCGGGCCGCCGCGGAACAGCAGCCATTCCAGCCCCATGCGGGCGCGGCCAGTCAGGCTGCGCAACTGGTCGTTGGTGGTGATGGGGCGGGTGGTTTCGTAGATCAGACGGATCTGCAAGTGGTCCTGCAGGTTCTCGCCCACGCCTGGCAGGTCGCGCACCACGCCGATGCCGAACTGGCGCAGCAGGGCTGCGGGGCCGACGCCGGACAACTGCAACAGCTGCGGCGATTGCAGGGCGCCCGCGCACAGCACGACTTCGCGGCGGGCGCGCACGGTGTGCACCTGGCCGTTGCGGCGGTAGCGCACGCCGCAGGCGCGGCGGCCCTCGAACAGCACGGCCATGGCGTGCGCGTCGGTCTCCACGCGCAGATTGCTGCGGCCCTGCGCTGGGCGCAGGTAGGCGACGGCGGTGGAGCAGCGGCGGCCGTTGCGCGTGGTGAGCTGGTAGTAGCCCACGCCTTCCTGGTCGCCGGTATTGAAGTCCTGCACATGCGGCAGGCCCAGCTTTTGCGCGGCGCCGATCAGCGCTTCCACCAGCGGATGCGCGGTCTTGATCGAGGTGGCGTTGAGCATGCCTTCGGTGCCGCGCGTGGGGCCAGGACCCAGGTCATTGTTTTCCAGCTTGCGGAAGTAGGGCAGGCATTCGTCCCAGCTCCAGCCTGGATTGCCGGCAGCGGCCCAGGCGTCGTAGTCGCGTCGCTGGCCGCGGATGTAGATCAAGCCGTTGATGGAGCTGGAGCCGCCCAGCGTGCGGCCGCGCGGCCAATAAATGCGCCGGTCCAGCATGCCGGGGTCAGGGTCGGTGTAGTAGCCCCAGTTCAGGACCTTGTGGAACATCGTCTTGCCATAGCCGATGGGGATGTGTATCCACGGGTTGCTGTCCTTGGGGCCGGCTTCCAGCAGGCAGACGCTATGCGTGCCGCTGGCGCTCAGCCGGTTGGCCATCACACATCCGGCCGAGCCGGCGCCAACCACGATGTAATCCACGGTATCGGACATGTCCGCAAGCTCTCCCTGCAGCCGGGCGCCGCGCCTGGCCTACGGCGCGTTAACCCTGCTTGTCGTTGTGGGGCGCACTTATATACTGGATCGATGCCGGGGCTTGGGTGCTCCGTCATTTGTGGCGATTCTAGGAAGCACGCGCGCAGAACAAAGCACAACAGGCGCAGGGGCGGAAAAGTGGAACAGAATATGCAGATTCAGTTTCAAAATCGCGGTGCAGCATCGGCGCAGCAGGCCGACGACGCCGCGACCCAACAGGAAGCCGCGCGTTCGCTGCGCGCGCTGGTGGTGCTGGACCACCTGGCGCGAGCCCAGCATCCGCCCACCCTGGCGCAACTGGCGCAGCGGCTGGATATGCCCAAGACCACCTTGATGCGCCTGCTGGCGGCCATGCAGCGCGCCGGCTATGTCGCCGCCACCCCCACCGAGAACGGCTTCGTGCCCGGGCCGCAGGCCGCCACGCTGGCGCTCGCCACCTTGCGCGCATCTGCCTTCTCGCGCGCCTGCCGCGCCGTGCTGGCACAGCTTGTCGGCACCTTGGGCGAAACCTGCAACTTGACCGCGCCTGACGGCGATCGCGTGATCTACATGGAACGGGTGGAAACCGAGGAGCCGCTACGCCTGTTCTTCGCGGTCGGCAGCCACGTGCCCATGCATTGCACCGCCAGCGGCAAGCTGTTCCTGGCCTCTATGAACCGGTTGGAGCGCGGGCGGGTGCTGGCGCGCCTGCCGCTCACGCGCAATACGCCGCGCACGCTGACGGACCCGGCCAGGCTGGAAGAAGAACTCGAACGGTTGGCGGCGCGTGGCATCGGCATCGACAACGAGGAATTCGTGCGCGGCATGAGCGCCGTGGCCGTGCCGGTGCGCGATGCGGACGACCGGGTGGTGGCGGCGGTGGCCTGCCATGCACCGACCGCCCGGGTCATGCTCGATGATCTGCTGCGCGCGGTGCCCGTACTGGAACGCGCGGCAAGATCCATGCACGAGGTGCTGGCGCAGCATCGCGCCGGCGCGGCTTGACCGCGCGCTTCGCGGGCCGGCCGCGGTTCATGCTTGAGGATTGAACAGGTCCGGCGGCAAGCGCGCCACCGCGTCGTAGGTAAGCCGGATATGAGCGGCCAGCAGGTCACAGGCGCGGTCGGCATCGCGGGCCAGCGTGGCGTCCAGAATGCCCTTGTGTTCGTCGTCCAGGTTACGGGCGATGGGCTTGCGCGTGACGGTCAGGCGGCGGTAGCGCTCGGCCTGCTGGTACAGGATTCCCAGGAAATGATGCAGCCAGCGCGAGGGACAGGCGCGGATCAGTTCGCGGTGGAATTCGCGATTGCGCTGTTCCCATTCCTCGAATCGGGTGTCGGGGTCAGCGGCCAGGCGCTGTTCGGCCTTGCTCAGGCGGTGGAAGGCGGCGAGCACGGCGCTTTCCCAGTCGTCGTCGCCCAGGGCGATGGACTGCCGCAAGGCCTGGGTTTCCAGCAGCACCCGGTTCTCGGCGATGTCGCGGAAGTCTTCCAGCGAAATCGGCGTGACGTGAAAGCCGCGCTGTCCCTGGGCGATGACCAAAGCATCCGACACCAGCAGCGCCAGCGCTTCGCGTAGCGTGCCCGCGCCCACGCCGTAATCGTCCTTCAGGTGTTCGACCCGCAGGCGCGATCCTGGCGGGTGCACGCCCTGGATGATGTCGCGGCGCAGGTTGACATAGGCCGCGCCGACCAGGGTGTTGGCCGAGGCTGAATGGGCAAGCGGAGGGAGGGTGGCGCCTTCTGACATGGGGGCTACTTTATCACTGTGATAAAAAAATCTCGATAAAAATTATTGACGCCGAGATTTATGCTGCTTATCGTAGAAAAAAGCGTCGAGACGACGACCGGCATGAAGCCGGCGGCAGGCGCAACCAGGAGACAAGCAGAGTGATACGGCTACACGACGTCCGGCAGGCCCGGCTGCGCACCCGCAATCCGTCCAAAACGCCCGCGCGGAGACCGATGTTGCGCCGCATGGCGGCCTGCGTGGCCGCGTTGGCGGCGCTTGCCGCAAGCCCCTGGGCCAGCGCCGAGAACTGGCCGGCCCGGCCCGTGACCATCCTGGTCAACGGCGGTCCCGGCAGCTTGCCGGACCTGTTCGCCCGGCCCTTGGCCGAGCGCCTGCACCACGCCCTGGGCCAGCCCGTGGTGGTCGAAAACAAGCCCGGCGCAGGCGGCATGCTGGCGATGCAGCAGCTGAAATCCGCGCCGGCCGACGGCCACACGCTGGCCCTGGTCACCAACGCCCACCTGGTGTGGAACCCCTACATTTTTCCGGCCCTGACCTACGATCCGGCGCGCGACCTGCAGCCGGTCAGCCCGCTGGCGGTCATCCCCATGGCGCTCACGGTCAATGACAAGCTGCAGGCCAAGTCCCTGGACCAGTTGCTGGCGCTGGCGCGCCAGAAGCCCGGTCGGCTGAACTACGCGTCCTCCGGCAACGGCAGCCCGCCCCATGTGCTGTTCGAGATGCTGCGCGAACAGGCCGGCGTCGACATCATGCACGTGCCGTTCAAGACCGGCACCGGCGCGCTGAACTCCGTGCTGGCGGGCGACACGGAAATCTATTTCGCCGGCACCGCCCTGGTGGAACCCATGGTCAAGGAAGGACGCTTGCGCGTGCTGGCCATGAGCGAGACCGTACCCGATGCGGCTTTCGGCAAGGCGCCGACGCTGGCCGCCAGCCATTTCACGGGCTTCGAGGGCGCGGTGTGGCTGGGCGTGGCCGCGCGCGCCGGCACGCCGGACGCCATCGTGCAGCGGCTCAACGAAGAAATCGGCCGCGCGCAGCAGGACGGCGCGCTCAAGCAGATGTACGCCAGCCACGGCTCGCTGCCGTACCATCTGGCGGCGGCGGCCTTTGCCCAGCGGGTTGCTGCAGAGCGCGACACTTCCGGTCCCGTGCTGCGCAAGCTGGGCATCAAGCCCGATTGAATTCCCCCTTTCCAACCCGAGGGCCTGCGCAAGGCTCGCGTCAGTGCGTAACAGCCCTCTAATTCCGGGCTCCGCTTGCGGAGCCCGCAGCAGCTTATGAACCTGATCGAAGAGATTGTTGAAAACTCCCCGTCCATCCGCGACATCCGCAGGGACATCCATGCGCATCCGGAACTGGCGTTCGAAGAGAACCGCACCTCCGACCTGGTGGCCCAGCTGCTGGAAAGCTGGGACATCCCGGTGCATCGGGGCTTCGGCAAGACCGGCCTGGTGGGCGTGATCCGCAACGGCGAATCCGGGCGCACCCTGGGCCTGCGCGCCGACATGGACGCGCTGCCCATGCATGAGGTCAACCAGTTCAGCCACGCCAGCAAGCATCCCGGCGTGATGCACGCCTGCGGCCACGACGGCCACACCGCCATGCTGCTGGGCGCGGCTCAGCATCTGGCCCGCCATCGCAACTTCGACGGCACGGTCTACCTGATCTTCCAGCCCGCCGAAGAGCGCGGCGGCGGCGCGCGCGAGATGATGCGCGACGGCCTGTTCGAGAAATTCCCCATGGAAGCCGTGTTCGGCATGCACAACATGCCGGGCATCCCGGTCGGCTGCTTCGCCTCGTCCGCGGGGCCGGTGCTGGCGTCCAACAGCGAATTCCACGTGACCATACGCGGCAAGGGCGGCCACGCGGCCATGCCGCACCTGGCCATCGATCCCATACCCGCGGCGGCCCAGATGATCGAGGCCTTCCAGACCATCATCAGCCGCAACAAGAAACCGCTGGAGACGGCAGTCATCTCGGTGACCACGGTGCAGGCGGGCGGGGTCGTCAACGTCATCCCCGACACCTGCGAACTGCGCGGCACGGTGCGCGCCTACACCCGCGAAACGCTGGACCTGATCGAGCGCCGCATGGGCGAGGTCGCGCAGCACGTGGCCGGCATGTTCGGCGCGCAGTGCGAATTCGTTTTCACGCGGCACTATCCGTCGACCATCAACCACGAGGCCGAGACCGCCTTCATGCGCACCGCGTTGACCCAGGTGGTGGGCCAGGAGCGCGTGCTAGTGCAGGCGCCCATCATGGCGGCCGAGGACTTTTCCTTCATGCTGGAAGAGGTGCCCGGCAGCTATTGCTTCATCGGCAACGGCGAAGGCGACCATCGCGAACCTGGCCACGGTGAAGGTCCGTGCCTGGTCCACAACACCAGCTACGACTTCAACGACGCGTTGCTGCCGATCGGCGCCAGCGCCTTCGTGAAGCTGGCGGAGAACTGGATGCCGCGCAAGTAGCGGCAACGGCGGCGCGGGCGGGCAGGGCACTGTCCGTCCGACCGCGCGCCGCAAAATCCGGGTTCAGTGTGTGGTACCGGCCTGGACCGACAACTCATGGTTGCGTGTGCGCACCAGCAGCGCGCTCAGCACCGCGGCAAGCGCCGCGATCAGCGCGCCCGCCAGAAAGGTCAGCTGATAGCCGCCATTCAGCGCCACGGCCGGTGCCGCGCCAGCGGCGGCCAGGCCCGCGCTGCGCGCCGCGGCCAGACTGGCCAGCACCGCCAGGCCCAATGCGCCGCCCATCATGAAAGCGGTGTTGACCACGCCCGAAGCCAGGCCCGACTGGCTGGGCTCCACATCGCTCATCGCGGCCAGCAGCATGGGATTGAAGGCCACGCCCGCGCCCAGGCCCAGCAATAGCATGCCGGGCAGCACGTCCGCGGCGAAGCTGCCGTCCACCGGCGCGCGCGCAAACAGCGCCAGTCCCAACGCTGCCATGAACAGGCCCGTGGCCAACGGCGCGCGGATGCCGAAGCGCATCACCAGCTTGGCCGACAGGCCCAGCGAGAAAGCCGCCATGATGAGGTTGGCCGGCAGGAAGGCCAGGCCCACTTCCATAGGGCTATAGCCCAGCACCAGCTGCATGTACAGCGCCGACACGAAGAACCACGCGAACATGGCAGCAGCCCACAGCACGCCCACGACGTTGGCGGTGGCCACGTTGCGCAGGCGGAACAGGCCCAGCGGCATCAGCGGCGATTCCACCCGCGCCTCGATGGTCAGGAACAGGATCATCAGCGCGGCGGCCGCGCCCAGCAGGGTCAGCGACTGCGTCGACGTCCAGCCGGCTTCATTGCCATTGACCACGGCATACACCGCCAGCATGAGCGAGGCCGTGACGCTGAGCGCGCCGGCCACGTCCAGCCGGGTACCCGCGGCGGCGGGCCGGGCGGCCGGAATCAGCCGCAGGCACAGCGCATAGACCACTACGCCGATAGGCAGGTTGACCAGAAATATCCAGTGCCAGGACAGCGCGCTGGTGAGCAACCCGCCCAACAGCACCCCGATGCTGCCGCCGCCCGCACAGACAAAGCCGTACACGCCCATGGCGCGCGCCCGTTCGCCCGTTTCGGTGAACAGATTCATGATGAGCGACAGCGACACCGCCGACACCACCGCGCCGCCCAGGCCTTGCGCGGCGCGTGCGCCGATCAGCAGGGCCTGGTTCTGCGCCAGGCCACAGGCCAGCGAGGCGATGGTGAAGACCACCAGGCCCGCCAGGAACATGCGGCGGTGGCCCAGCAGGTCGCCCAGCCGCCCACCCAGCAGCAGGAAGCCGCCGAACGTCAGCATGTAGGCGTTGACCACCCAGACCAGCGAGGTCTCGGTGAAATGCAGGTCTTCGCGAATAGAGGGCAGGGCGACGTTCACGATGGTGGTGTCCAGCACGATCATCAACACGCCCAGGCAAAGCACCATCAGCGCCCACCAGCGTTGCTTGCCGTGTATTCCATGCGTCATCAGTTGTTGCTCCGTGGATGGCGGCTCGATCCGCCGTCTTGCTTCTTAGTGGGAAACGCGCCCGCCGCTGACCATCCAGCGGGTGCCGTAGCGGTCTATCAGCGAGCCATGGGCTTCGGCCCAGAAGGTCTTCTGCAGCGGCATCGTAATACTGCCGCCATCGGCCAGCAGCTCGAAGACGCGCTGCGCGTCCGAGACCGTGGGATAGGCCAGGGACAGGGCCACGCCTTGCTTGCCAGGGTAAGGATGCCCGGCGGTGGCGTCGCTGCCCATCAGCGTCTGCTCGTCCAGGCCCAGGCGCGCGTGCATGATGCGCCCGGCGTCTTCGTCCGACAGGACCGGCATGGCGGCGTCGGGCGGCGCGTCCGCATAGCGGATCATGGCCTCCATCCGGCCGCCCAGCACGCGTTCGTAGAACTGCATGGCTTCGGCGCAATTGCCGTCAAAGCTGAGGTAGGCGGATAGTTGGGGCATGATCTCTCCAGAGTGGTGAACGGACGGTGCCAGGAGGGCGGCGCCGCTCTATGATGGAAGCCCGACCCTCACATACCAAGGAGCCCGGCCATGCTGAAAGGAAGCTGCCATTGCGGACAGATCGCATTTGAAGTCGACGGCGAACCGTCCCAGGTCCTGGAATGCAATTGCTCGCACTGCATCCGTAAAGGCTATCTGCTGTGGTTCGTGCCCCGCGCCAGCGTGCGCCTGGCCACGCCCGCCAGCGGCTTGTCGACCTACCGGTTCAACAAGCACGTGATCTCACACCATTTCTGCGCCAATTGCGGCTGCGCGCCATTCGGCTTCGGCGTAGGCGCCAAGGGCGAAGAGACCGCGGCGGTGAACGTGCGCTGCCTGGAAAACGTGGATCTGAACGCCTGGCCCCGCATTCCGTACGACGGCCGCAGCGTCTGAGCGCCGCGAACCGGGCTACATCATAGGGCATGGCTGCGCCGCGCGATATGGCGAGTGCGTGACATGTCTTTTCATCGAATTGAACTAGTTTCCAGGGAAGCGCCGCATGAGCACCGTAACACTGCTGTCCGACGAAGACGTACGCAAAAGCCCGCAAGCCTGGGCCGTGTTCGAAGACATCCGCGCCACGCGCAAGTCGGATTTCATCAACAACTTCTGGCGCGCCCTGGCCAACGATCCGCCGCAGCTGGAGCGGGTCTGGGGCCAGCTCAAACAGGTCATGATGGCCGACGGCGAACTCTCGCCGCTGGTGCGTGAAATGATCTACATCGCCGTGTCCACCGCCAACGGCTGCACCTACTGCATCCACTCCCACACCGCCGCCGCGCGCGCCAAGGGCATGACCGACGGCCAGCATGCCGAACTGCTGGGCGTGATCGGCATGGCCGCGCAGACCAACGCCATGGTCACCGCCATGCAAGTGCCCGTCGACGAGGCATTCATCGTGAAATAGGAGGCCGCCATGTCTCTGATTCCGCTGTTTCCGCTATCCAACGCGCTGTTTCCCGCCGGCGTGCTGCATCTGCGCATCTTCGAGGTGCGCTACCTGGACATGATCCGACGATGCATCGCGGACGGCAGCGAGTTCGGCGTGGTGGGCCTGCTGTCGGGCCAGGAGGTTCGCACGCCGGAGGGCACGGAGACGCTGGCACCGGTGGGTACGATGGCGCGCATCGAATCGTGGGACGCGCCCATGCCGGCCCTGCTGGAGCTGCGCTGCGTCGGCACCAGCCGCTTCCGGCTGCTTTCCAGCGAGGTGGCAAAATACGGCCTTTGGATGGGCCAGGCCGAGCCCATCCCCGACGACCCGCCCGCGCCCGTGCCGGCGGCCATGCAGCCTAGCGCCGACGCGTTGGGACGCCTGGTCGCCCAATGGCAGCAAGACGGGGTGTCCCCCGAAAGAATGCCCCTGGGCCCGCCGTTCCGGCTCGACGACAGCGGCTGGGTCGCCGATCGCTGGTGCGAACTGCTGCCGCTGCCGCCCGACGACAAGGCCGCCTTGCTCGCCATGACCGATCCGGTGGCGCGCCTGGCGGCAATCCAGGACGTGCTGCGGGGGCAGGGGCTGGCTTAGGACAGATCAAGGGCTGGTTTAGGGCAGATGCCAGGGGCCTCGTATGGCTCGTATTGCGTGCCGGGCCTCGGCGTAACCGTATTTGGACACCATGGAAATCAGGATAGACGAGGGCCTGCGCGCCTACATAGACCCCTTGACCGACGACGAGCGCGAAGCGCTGGAACGCAGCCTGCTGGCCGAAGGCTGCCGGGACGCCCTGGTGCTATGGGGCGATCTGCTGGTCGACGGCCACAACCGCCATGCGCTCTGCATGAAGCACGGCATCCCCTTCGAGACCCGCCAGAACACCTCGTTCAAGTCCATCGAGGACGTGCACCTATGGATGATCGAAAACCACCTGGGCCGGCGTAGCGTGTCCGACTTCCAGCGTGGGGTGCTGGCGTTGCGCAAGAAGGAAATCCTGCAGGCGCGCACCCCCTCGGCGCCCGCGTCTGACGATCCGCCTTGGGACGAAGACTCCGGCGAACCGCCGCCGTTGCCGGCCGCAGTCGTGTCGCAGGCGCTGAGCCGGCAGGCCCTGGCTCGGGCTGCACGGATCAGCAGCAATACCTTGGGGCAGATCGAGAAGATCCAGAAGGCTGCGGCGCCGGAACTGGTGCGGGCGGTTAAGGATGGGGCGATATCCATCAACGCTGCGGCGGCGGTGGCGACGTTGCCGCCCGAGCGCCAGGCTGCGGCCGTGGCTGGCGGCAGGAAGGAATTGCAGCAGGCAGCCCGGGAAGTCCGCCAGGCCAAGGCGCCGCCGCCGCGGGAGGCGGTGCCGGATATTCCTATTGAGAATATTGCTGATCTGCCGGCCGAGGTGGCGCGGCTACGCGAGCTGCTGACCCGGCTGACGGATGAGCGGGATCAGCTTAAGAAGAAGGTGATGCATTTGACGGTGGCGCTGGCTGAGGCTCGGAATGCGTCGGCGGGAGGGGATGATTGAAGGCTTGGGTGGCGTAGGGGGCGGGAACTGAGTAGAGAAGCTTCGAATCAAGCGAAAGCTGGCTTGTCGCCGGCGGTATTGGGCTTGTTCACCCCCACGTTGGCGCGCACCAGCCGCTCGGGGTGCGCTACCAGTTCCGTCACCAACGCTGCCACGCTCTTGCGCGATACTTCGGTGCCCTTGAATGGCTCGTCCCGCCCGGTGATCTCGTAGTCCACTTCCTCTTCGTTCTGCAGCCAGGCAGCACGCAAGATGGTGTAGTCGGTATCGGACGCCTCGATCAGATCCGCCGACTTGCGGTAAGGCGGCAGGTACTGGCCGATCTCGTGGCGGTTCCATTCGCCGAACTTGCCAGGCACTTCGTCATAGATACCCAGCGAATTCACGATGATCAGGCGCTTGACGCCCTTGGACCTCATCACCGCGAGGATGTGCGCAGTCTGTTTGTCCACGTCACCCGCCAGATTGGCATAGACCACATCCTGTCCCTCCATAAGCTGGGGCAGCAGCTTCTTGTCCATCACATCGCCGATGGCGATTCTGGCGTTGGCGGGTTCCGCGCTGGTGAGCTTCTTGGGGTCGCGCACCAGCAGGGTCTGTTCGAGATCCTTGCGCTCGCCCAGCATCTGTACGACCCAGCGGGCAATTTGGCCGCTCGCGCCCAGGATCAATACCTTGGTCATGGCCTTGGTCATGTTGTTCCTCTCCAAATGAATCGGCCCAGCCGTCTCCGGCGGGGCCGATGGCTTGTTCTCGCAGAAGGTCGGGGAGCCGCAGGCTCGCGCTCAGCCTGCGTTTACAGGTTTTCCTGATAGAAGGGGATCAGCTTGGCCAACGCCTGGCCGACCGGCTCGGGCTTGTCGTACAGGTCATAATGCGACCAGCCTTCGACCACGACCCACTCCTTCTTCTTCGAGGCGGCGCGGCCAATGATCTCGCAGCCGTCGCGGTAGGCGCCAAAGGCCCCGACCTGATCGCCGACCACCACCATCAAGGGCTGCGTCAACAAGGTCTCGCAGAGGTGAAAAGCATCCCAGCCTATGGCCGCGGACTGGTGCGAGAACAGCGCACGGTTCAGGCCATTGGGCGCGCGGCCACGGTCACTGCGGTAGTACTCGGTGGCGCCCAGCACGTCAATTTCCTTGATGCCCGCTTCCTTGGCTGCCTCGGGCGAGGGCGGCAGCAGGTCGTCCACGCGCAGCGCGGCCCCCCGGGCCTCTGCCGTGCGCTGCTTGGCCATGGCCTCCAGCGCGCCGATAGGATCAAATCCGCTGAAGCCTTCGCGCATCAGGCGGCCATAGTTCGCGCCCGTGACGGTGCCCACGGCCTTGATCCGGCGCTCGGTCATGGCGGCGTTAATGGAGTAGCCGCCGCCTCCGCAAATGCCCAGCACGCCGATGCGTTCTTCGTCCACATAGGGCAGCGTCACCAGGTAGTCGCACACCACCCGGAAGTCCTCGACGCGCAGCGTGGGGTCTTCGGTGAAACGCGGTTCGCCACCGCTGGCGCCCTGGAAGCTGGCATCGAAGGCGACCACGACGAAACCTGCCTTGGCCAGGGCCTCGCCGTAGACCTTGCCCGAGGTCTGCTCCTTGCAGCTTCCTATGGGGTGCGCACTGATGATTGCCGGGTACTTCCTGCTTTTGTCGAAATCCGGCGGGAAGTACAGGTCCGCCGCAATGTCCCAGTAGGTGTGCTTGATCTTGACGCTTTGCATGATGCGCTCCTGGTGGCCGCTAAGTAGGAATTGCCGGGCCACTTTTCTCTGAAGGCGCAAGCCCAAGCCCGATGAATGCACTGTACGCCGTGCATTTGGTTAGCCATAGCCCTCAATCCGAACTACAGTAGTATTTCCAAATTGACAATGAGCGTTGCATGGACCCGTCATTGTTTGCAGGAGTTTTGTACGCGCTACCCCAGGCTGCAACTGGAACTGGTCATGGACGATGCCCTGGCCAACATCGTGGCCGAAGGCTGCGATGCGGGCATACGCATAGGCGAGAGCCTGGCCGAACACATGGTGGCGGTGCCGATCACGCCAGCGCTGGAAATGGCGGTAGTGGCCACGCCCGCATACTTCGAGCAACATGGCTTGCCCGTCACGCCAGCAGACCTGTCCCGGCACAACTGCCTGCGTTTCAGGCAGACCCGGGGTGCGATCCACCCGTGGGAATTCACCTCGCCCGAGGTAGGCGGACACACCTTCACCGTGGAGCCTCAGGGCCGCATCATCACCAACGACGACGACGGAATGATCCGCGCCGCGTTGCAAGGCGCTGGACTCATGCAGCACATCGACATCGCTGTCCGGCAACATCTGGAGTCCGGCGCGCTGGTGCGTGTGCTGCACAACTGGTGCAAGCCCTTCGCGGGGTTCTATATCTATGCGCCAACTCGGGCCCAGATGCCCGCCAAGGTGCGTGCGTTGATTGATTTTCTGGTCGAGAAGCGCGAGGGCCGCTGACTGTGCTTCGGAACTGTAGTCTGGCACCAATTTTCTTGCTACGAGTCTATACTCGGCGGCCCGCCAATTTGCCTGATACGACAAGGCCAAATGAAAGCAAGAGAATTAGTCCTCGCCACGCTAGGAGCGTGGGTGTTGACTCAACCATCACTATCTTTCGCACAGAACCTCAATGGGAAGAATCTCTACACCCAGAGATGCGCGATGTGCCACGGCGCAGATATCAAGGGCTCGGGGCCACTGGCCAAGAAAAGCAATCCTCCCACGCCCGACCTCACAACGACTGCGTTCAAGAAGCGACTCAATGAATATCCGGGTGTCATAGTCTCGTCGGTAATCCTTCGTCCGAACGGAGATCTGATTCCGAGAACGTTGAGAGAGAACGGCGTGAAGCTGGCGCCGCACTCCTGGACCGTTCAGGATTTTCGGGATTTGAACAAGTACATGAGCGATGTGATTTCCAAAAGCCGATGATGGCGTGTTGACAGGCTGACTGCGCTATCTAACTCGTTCGAAATCGAGCCGCCAGGGCTGAGACTGGTCAGTTTTTGCGATCCGGATCAAGGCGGACGAGGTGGCCTGCATCAGATTCGACGGACTTGATGGATCGGGCCGGGAAAGGGGAGCTTAGGGCTGTGTCACCGTATCGCCCGGAAGCATCGGATTGCTCCTTCCGGGCTAGTTACTTACACCGCGATCACGAATAACCTACTCGTTCAAAAAGAGAATGGGGGGCGATCATGAGGAATTGGCTATGCGGTGCGGGCGTGATAGGCATGCTGCTGGCTGGTCCGGCTGACGCGCAATACGTCGCCACCTGGGAGGATCCTGCGGGAGTGTGGAAGGGGCCTGCGGCAAATCAACCTGGGACCGATCTGAATTTTGCAGAAGGAGCTGCGCATCGGGCCTGCCTGGATCGCGGTATCCCCAAGCTTTGGAACCGCGCCGCGAAAGTGACGGAGAAGGCTACCGGGAAGGTCATGCTGGAACTGGACTGCAACGCGGAGCGAGCTAAAACCAAGGAACTCCAGGCGGCAACAAACCCGCCGCAGGACACCACGATGTATCAGGCGTACTGGCAGGAACAATCCGGCCAGTGGAAAGCGACGGTTACCGCTCCGCGCCATCCTGGGCTACTACTCTCTTCCGCAAAAGGCTATGCATACGAAGCATGCAAGGATCGGGGCAATCCGAAAGACCTGAAGCTGGCGTCGAAGGTCACGGAAAAGAATACCGGGAAGGTGGTGCTGGAACTCGACTGCAACGCGGAGCGCGCGAAGTTAAAGGCCGGCAGCAACGCGGCAAAGCCTGGCCGGGAGGCCGCGAGCGCTAAACAGTAGTGTCCCGCGACTCGAAGTTTGCTCACCGAGCACAGGCGTCTTGCGTAGGACGCGTGCATTCTCCACGGCTGCTGGATGAAAAAAAGATGCAATACGTGCTTGCGAAACTTCTGCTGCTGAGCTTTCTTTTGATGGGATCGCCCGGAAGTGGAACCGCGCAGCCCTCTCAAAAACCGGATGCCGATGCCAAAGGGGTTGCAGTGGCACTTCTAGCTATGGCGAACCCGCAGAAAGAGACCAAGCAAGCGTTCGCTCAACGTGTTGGCCCCACCTTCAAGCGCCTGGTAGCAACCGAGACCATGACGCGAGTTGTACTGGGACCGGCATGGGGATCGATGTCAGCGGCAAGGCAGGCAGAAGCCGTTGAACTTTATAGCCGGTTCCTGATGAGGACCCTCCAAGGCACCTTCGAAGGCCTGTTGCCCTCGCAGTTTGTATTGGAGTCTGGAGAGATGTTCCGAAGCAAGCCAAGCTCGGTTGCTGTGATCCAGATCACCTGCCTCACGCTGAAGATGGCGGACTGCATTTACTATTCGGCGAAATCGAAGGCCAACGAGTTCACCATGGAGTTTCAACTTCTCTATATAGATGGTAAATGGCAGATGGTCGAAATGTATGTGAGCGGGATGTCCGTTCAGCAGGCCCATTATTCGAATTTCAGCTCCATTATCAAGTCCAGTTCGGTCGAAAGTTTTCTGGAAAAACTTCGCGCACGGGTCGATAACTGATCTGGCCACAATGCCGGCCATCCGGCCGAATTCAAAAGCCGTCCTGTCTGCTACGGGCCGGCTGATCCGCGCTCAGGAAATGTTGTCGAACAACAATTTCGCTATCTGGATACTGCGGAAATTTCAGTCTGGTACCTATTTTATTTTTTGCACAGCTAGGTGTGTCGTAGTGTTCCGATCTGATTTCAGGCAAGCGCCTAAATGGAGGACCTATGCTTGAACGTAGCTATCTCAGCAACAGCTTCACCGTCTCGGATCCCGACGCGCGGTTGAGGCAAGCAAACAATCTCATGGCTTTCGAAACGGCCAACGGAAAAATCCGAATAATACCGAAAGGAATTGTCGTACGTGTTGATGCGATTCAACGCTTGCAGACTGGAGCAAAGAAGGTCGCGTTGTTTGCGCATGCCGTCCGAGAAGATGGCGAGCCACTTGGCTGGACCTCGACAAAGAACTTTGACGGCGGGTTTATCAATGAGACACTGGATCTGCTCAAGCCCGCGGCTGGAAGTGGAAAGTTCGGTTCTAATGCCGCCTGGTCGCATGGCGCCTACATTGGCCAGATTGACGTCGTCGAAATAATCGATTCGAAGATGGAAATTGAGCATCTTTCTATTGATACCGTTTCGCCATATCTGGAAATGGTTGGTGAGGCGAAGTCGTCGGGTGTCAACCTCACTATCAATAGCGGGTTCCGATCCTATCCGGAGCAGAAGATGTTGTGGGATGGGTATGTCAAGCGTCTTCCCGGATTCAATTTGGCTGCGAAGCCCGGCAACTCAAACCACCAGAACGGAATCGCCATCGATATTGCTGTCGCCGGCGCGGACGGCAACGAGGTTTATGAGTGGCTAAAACAAAGCGCGCCTCGGTTTGGATTCGTTCGCACCGTCAGTGGTGAGCCATGGCATTGGGAATACGATCCCGGACGCGCTCAGCAGGCGTTTCAAAATGGGACCTACAAAATTCCATCTGTGAATGACTGACTAGGCGAATCTCTGCGGAACTGCTCGTGAACCCGTAAACAGAGAAAGGTTCGGACTACGGGCGGTCCCGTCCTAGGTAGCTTCCAGCTTTGCAATGCGCGTGCGGCGCAGTTCGACCACCTGCGCCGCGCCGACAGCCCGCGCGCGCAACTGCCCACAGCCTCCATCCACGTCCTGCCCGGCGCTATTCCTCACCTTGGTCAGCACGCCACGGCTTTGCAGAGAGCGGACGATCTCGTGGATGCGCTCGGTATCGGGGCGTTGGTAGTCATCCCCTTCGAGACTATTGAAGGGAATGACGTTGAGCACGCCGTACTTGCCCTTGAGCAAGCGCACGACCGCATCGAGTTCGTCGTCGCCGTCGTTGATGCCCTTGAGCAGCGTCCATTGATACTGGATCGGATAGTCGGTGTCGCGGGCGTATCTCTCGCCCAGTTCGACCAGTTCCTCGGGCCCAATTTTCGGCGCGCGCGGCAGCAGATGTGCGCGCAGTTCGGCCTTGGTCGTGTGCAGCGACAGCGCCAGCGCGGGCTTGACGCGTTGTTGGGGCAGGGCCTCGAACACGCGCAGGTCGCCCACGGTGGAGAACACGAGATTCTTGTGGCCGATATTGCCCTCGGTGCCGAGCAGGTCGATGGCTTCGAGCACGTTGTCGAGGTTGTGCGCCGGTTCACCCATGCCCATGAAGACGACCTTCTTCACCGCGCGCTGACGCCGCGCCAGCACGACTTGGGCAAGGATTTCCATGCTAGTGACCTGGCGGATCAGGCCGCTCTTGCCGGTCATACAGAAGCGGCAGCCGACCGCGCAGCCGACCTGCGTGGAGACGCAGAGTCCGTCGCGCGGCAACAGCACGCTTTCCACCATCTGCCCGTCGGCGAGTTCGACCAGCAAGCGCGAGCCGTCGTTGCCGGCGTGTTCGGAGCGGACGCGGGCGAGGGCGTCCAGTTCCGCCGTCAAGACGGGCACGGCGTCGCGCAGCGCAAGAGGCAGAAAGTGTTCGGCGCTCCGGCGTCGCGTCCCGGTGTCGAGCGCTTGCCCTTGCAGCCAGACGCGCAGGATCCGGCCACGATGGACGGGCAGGGCGCCGAGAGCGGCGAGGCGTTGGTCGAAGTCGGAGTAGCGCATGGGGGGCGCATTTTACCCTGGCGCTGGAACGGGCTGCTGGAGGGTAGATGGTCTCGTTGGCGACCACTGGGTTCCCTACACCCGCTCCAATCCCTCTCATATCACGCCGCTTCCCACAGCGCCGCTGTCAGACCCAGCAGCAGCAGTACCGCCGACGCGATGAACCATCGCACGGTTTTCCGGTATTCATCCTCGGCGTCATCCTCCAAGCGCAAGGCGCGGTAAAGAGCAATTATCTGCAGCAGGCTGGCGAGCACCAGGGACAGGCCCGGCAGTATGGACAGCGCGCTCCAATCGCCCGGCGCGTCGAAGCCCCAGTAGCGCAGGAAACCCAGCGAAAAGCCCAGCAATACCGTGATGGCCGTAATCAATCCCGCCCGATAGCCCTGGGGCAGTTCGCGGGGCCTGTGGCTGCGGGTCCGTACCAAGTCGTCGTCTGGCGTTTCCGGTGTCATCACTGAGATACTCCGCACTGAGTACGCTACGACCCACCCGCTACCGGCTTATGTGGGAGCGAAAACTGAACTCCTGCCGTCACGCGGGGCCAGGTTGAATTGATTATGGCTGATATCGCAGCGCACAGGGGCTGTTGATGCTCTGTGTTGCAGCGCTGTGCCTTGTCGCCTTGCTTGCCGGCTGCTCGTCGCCCGGTTCCAAGAACGATGCTGGGAGGGGGGGCGCTGCAATGAGAAAGCTCGCTCATCTGTGCTTCGGCGTACTCAAGACACGTTCATCCTATCGCCCGGATTACGCCTAGTTTCTGGACGGGCAAGACGGTATCTTTTTTCCGCCAGTATTGACCTGCTCAGCCAAAAGCCGCTAGGATTGTGGGCATGTCTACTCGCTTCAAATTCCTCTTTCCGCTGGTCCGTGCATGTTGTCAGAACGTGCCGGGGGGAAACTGCGTCTAGCCATTAGCTGCACGTTGAATCAATCGCCTCTGGCCGCCCGTTGCAAAACCGGCGGCTTTTTTGTTTTTGCCTGCGCCCTTCCATACGGAGAGAGTTGATGCCGCTTGCGTTGTATGACACCTGGTCGCGTACCGTGCGCTCGTTTACGCCAATCCACGCTGGCCACGTCGGCATGTATTGCTGCGGCCCCACCGTCTACGACCATGCGCATATTGGCAATCTAAGAACGTATGTGTTTGAAGACATTCTGCGCCGGGTACTCATTCGCAACGGCTATGAGGTCCGTCACGTCGTTAATATCACCGACGTCGGTCACCTGACTTCGGATGCCGACGAAGGCGAAGACAAGATGGAAAAAGGTAGCAGACGGACCGGGGAGTCCGCATATGCTATTGCTCAGCGCTACACCGAGGCCTTCGTCGCGGATTGGCATGCCCTCAACTTGCTGGAGCCGACGGTATGGTGCCGCGCGACCGATCACATCGCCGAACAGATCGCGTTTATCGGCCAGTTGGATCGGTCCGGCTACGTGTATAGGACTAACGACGGTCTCTATTTCGACACCAGCAAACAGGATGACTACGGCTTTCTGGCGCGGCTTGACCGTGGCGGCCTGCAGGCGGGCAAGCGCGTAGCACTTGGCGCGAAGCAGAACATCACGGATTTTGCGCTATGGAAGTTCAGTCCGGAGGGCGTGGTGCGGCAGATGGAATGGGATAGCCCATGGGGGCGTGGATTTCCGGGCTGGCATATTGAGTGCTCGGCCATGTCGGCGAAACACCTCGGCATCTGGTTCGACATCCACTGTGGCGGAGAAGACCATATCGCCGTGCATCACAGCAACGAAATTGCGCAAACACAAGCGGCCCACGGCACTCGTCTTGCGAACTTCTGGATACACGGACATTTTCTAACGCTCAATGCCGACAGCAAGATGTCGAAGTCGAGTGGAGATTTTGTTCGCTTGCAGACCTTGCGCAGTCGGAACATCGATCCGCTTGCCTACCGCTACCTGTGCATGACAGCGCATTACCGGAGCAAGCTGCATTTCAGTTGGACGTCTCTTGGCGCAGCGCAGACAGCCTTGAACCGGCTGCGGCATCTCTATTCCGGTTGGCCTGACGGTGGCCGCATCGATCCGGATTTCGCCGCGCGCTTCAACGCCGAATTGAATGATGACCTGAATCTGCCGGGGGCATTGGCCGTGCTATGGGAACTGGTCAAGAGCGAGCTCCCACCAGCGACCTTGAAAGCGACTATAGGCAGCTTTGATTTTGTACTGGGCCTCGGGTTACGCGATTGGAACCCAGTTGCGTCTGACGTTCCGGAAAGTATCCGGGTGCTGCTCGGTGAACGCGCTCAAGCCCGAGAGGCAAAGAACTGGGCAAAAGCCGATGAGATACGGAAAATGTTAAACACCCGAGGCTGGAGAGTCGAGGATGGCAACGACGGGCAACGCCTGACTGAAATCGCCACACTCCCCACAGATAGCGGAAGCTAGTGATAACTGCATGGGCGCCGAACTGAATGTCCGGTTGGCACAGGCTCGATTGACCGTTGTGGGTCGAGAACGGTCGGCCATCAAAGGCGGCTCCCGGTCAGTTGCGGATATTCAGCGAGTTGGAATGTGTAATCTATCGAAGCCAGCAACCTACGGATTAAATGACGTTTACGACTTCCAGACAGAAGCCGTTATACGAAAGTCTCGAACATGACAGGCAAAACTTTCAATCAATCAGAGCTCGATTTTTTCCATAGAGAAGGGTACTTGCGATTGAGCGGTGCACATTCCAAGCGCTGTCTGAAGCCGCTTCGAGAGTGCATTCTGCGTGAGCTATCGCGGCTCAAGGTCTGGGCCGGCGGAAAGAGTCTTGGCAGTTCGCTGAACAATTTGTCGCCGTTTCAGCAGATCGCAAAGCTATCCTCGATGGTGAAGATTGCGGATCTGGACAAAGCGCTGAACACGGCGGAAATTCGCAACGCAATCGCTGACCTGACCGGCAGAGCCCCGCAATCCAGCCAAGGTACGCAGCCCTTGCTGTCCCTGCCTCATCAAGGGCCATGGTCTCTGGGCAATCTGAACTGGCACGTTGACCTGGCTGCGAAATCCGGCGCTGAGATTCCCGGCATCCAGGTGTTCTATCTGATTGACGATGTTATTGAACACGGGGGCGCGACTTTAGCGCTGGCCCGTTCTCATCGCGTGGCGGGTGAAACGGCTGGGATGCTTCGTGGATCGTTGAAAACGCCAGATAATCTCGAAGCTGTTCTCAGCGCATCCGGCACCGAGATCATCGAGATGTCGGGACGGGCTGGCGATGTTTTTTTGATGGATATGCGCGTACTGCACACCCCATCCGTCAATTCGTCCAGCCGTATCAGGATGATGGCTACGACTCGTTTCGGTCTGCGCACAAGCAGATAGGGGCGGGAGCTGCTGGGGGGGCGGATTTAACGAAAAAGGTGTCGGACTACAATTCCGCCGCAGCCGGTAGCGGAATTGTAGTCCGACACCTTATCTCTACTGGCGGTCACGCAGGTGTCAGGCGGATCGCAGTCATTCAACGCTGTGAACCAAATGCGAGTGCTGGGGCGTTGGATGCGCATGCCGACCATCCCGAATCAGTCATCGGTCGCCAAGGCTTATCAAGAATTCGACAATGCCGGTCGAATGAAGCCCGCGTCCTACTATGACTGACTCGCCGACGTCATCGAGGAGTTTATGAAGTTCACTCTACTCACACGCGATGTCGGACACCGTTTTTATTGTCGTCGAAGTGCCCGAAACGACCTTGCTTTAGTTTTGAACTACCCACTTCTTTGGGAGAGCGTCAGTCATAACTAATGCGGCAAGTCTGCCGCCGCAAAACCCAACCAGACAGACGGGTTTTCAGCGATACCCTTGCGACCCGCAACTGACTTGCCCGGTATCTGTTTTCCGGCAATGGGTGGCGCCATACTCGCCAACCTGCACTTCCGTCCTGTCGTTCTGCGCGCCAGGGGTACGATCAGCGGGCCGCGCCTTGGCATTGAACATTTCACGCTGATGCAGTTGAGTGCGTGTCGATTGCTCCTGTTCCGCCTGGCGCTTGCGCTCGGTATCGGTCAGGGCCTGGTTAAATTTCTTGCTGAAGTCGGTGTCGCGCGTGGAACTGCGCGAACGCGCTGGCTCGCCGCCTTGGGAACTGCCATTGCGGGCCGCATTATCCTGGGAACTCTGCAGGCTTTTACGGTCTTCAGCCGTGAGATTGTATTGAGCCTGTGCGCTATTGCCGGTCAGCGCACCCAGGCCAAGCAGCGCTGCCAGCCCAAAAACGTACGGTTTCACGTATGGCCTCCTGAAAGATCCTGTTTGTTGAACATGCTCTGAACCGTGGTTTGTTCAGAGCCGCGGGCATTCGTGCTGTGTCTGGCGCCTTTCTGTGCGAAAAGTGTCAGGCTACGATTTTGCCCACCTGGATGCTGCGAAATCGTAGTCTGACACCACTTCCTTTAAGTCGCACGTTGCACTTGACCTGGCTCGGGTTTCCCTGGTTAATGTCGCTGCCTACGGCTTAGCGACTCCAACGCAGGAGTTTTCGCCTCTCTCCACGTCAAGGTTATGGTTGCATCCACTCTCGTTGCCATGCTGTGTGCACATCTTTTGTGCTTTTCGGCCATGTTTTTACTGATTAGCCGTCGCTTGCCCGGCAATAGGATGGGGATGGATTTTTTCGCCGCAGGCAATCTCCTGCTGGCGTTGGCCTATATTCTGCAACTGCTTGAAGGGGGGCCCGCCTGGAGCGTGATGAGCATCGTCAACCACACCCTTACGCTGGCTGCTCCGATCGCCTACTGGCTTGGCGCCATGCGCTTCTTTGGGCGTCAAGTTCGGTTGTGGCGTACGTTGATCATCTTTTCTGTGGTCTATGGCATTGCGCAATGCCTGGTGCAATGGAGTGCAGGGCCTACCGCGCGTTACGCAATGCTTGCGGCGATGGCAAGCGTGCTTTTCTTTGTAATGACAATAACCGTGATCTACGGAGTCCGCACTTTCGCAAAGGACCTGTACGGGGAGATGTTCTTCTTTGCGCTTCTGATAGGCGGGATCTGTATTCTGAACGCGCTGAAGTTCTTGAAAATCGTAGATGGCGGCTTGGATGCGCTGCACATGGATAGTCGATTTCAAATGATCTTCTACATCTACATGTCAACCCTGGCTACCATAGTGCCGCCTTCCATTGTCTGGCTGGTACTGCGACGGCTGACGGATAGTCTGCGCAATATGGCGGCGCGCGATCCCCTGACAGACCTGCTGAATCGCAGGGGGCTTCTGGAGGCGCTGACCCGGTCTTTTAATTCTCGGAATGCCGGACCGGCTCGCTTGCTATTGTTGGATGTCGACCATTTCAAGCGTATCAATGACACCTATGGGCACCAAGCCGGCGATGAAGTCATATGCCAAGTCGCAGACATACTCCGCTCCACGGTTCGTCGCGGCGACTTGACGGGCCGTATTGGCGGAGAAGAGTTTGTGGCGGTCTTCCTGGACGCTGACGGGGACCGTGCAATCCATCTAGCAGAACGTCTGCGTGCCAGCGTTGAAAGGCAGGCAATCAAAGTGACGAGTTCTGGCAATGTGCTGCGCTGCACGGTCACCATTGGAATTTCACCACCTTTCCATGGGGCGCACGGGCTGGAGGATGCGCTTCGGCAGGCTGATGCTGCTCTGTACAGAGGGAAGGCGGCGGGACGCAACCGGATCGAACCAGCAGATGTCATTACTGGCATTTCGGTTGAGAACGCTAAATCAGCGATTGTGTGAAATAAGGAAAAAGGTGCGAGACCATAGTTTTGCAGCATCTAGATAGCGAAATTGTAGTCCGAAACCTTTTTTATACTTTTATTATGCAGGTTGACCAATCGATAGAATTCTCCACTTGACCACTTCGCCACTTCCCTACCACTGATCACTGAACAATAGATGAGACCCTCCCTGCTAGATACCGTCCTAAATGGCGAAAATCCACTTAACGTTCTGTACCTCGAACAAGTAAATTTCAGACCATCGCTCTTTGTTACATTGGAATCGGTGGTCTCTTTGCACGAGACAATAGGTCTCGAAGCGGAATCTTTTGAGGAATCTGGAAATCGAACGTGGAACTATCTCCGAAGCATGATATCGATGCTCAATGTCACTGCAGCCTCTTCCCACGCCGGAGAGAATCGTTGGGTAATGCCGGAGGAGCGTGAAATGATTTTTAAGGAACTCGGACCGCCGCCACCATACTGTTGTCCGCTCTATTTTATTTCTGCGGACGATGGCGAGTTTGAGCGGATTGTGTATGTCGGAAGAATGTCGTCGCGTACCCCGCGCTTCAGAAACGGCCATTCGGCCGTCACTAAATTGCATGCGCCGGAGTATGAGGGATGTGTAAAGAGAGTTTACCTGTGCTCGGTACTATTCAGGGGGGTGGATTTCACATACGCGACGATTGAACAGATCCGGTCGACGGACTATGCCGACGAAATACTGGCATCTTTGGAAGCGCAACTGATCTACTACTTCAAGCCGCCGCTGAACAGTTCGAATAGCGTGACAGAAAACTCGAGGTGGAAATGGTCGATATCGTTGGAGAACAACACGGGGAAGACAAATTTTCTCTCCGGTGCAATGTGCCATCACCCCGATTTGCCTCTATTGATCTAATCTGGTGTCAATAAAAAAGTCAGGACTGTTGGCAACGATTTTTATTTTAAGGGGAAGTGCTCCATCATGCAGCCATGTTACGAAGCACTCTTGGGTCCATTTCAATTCGTCCTGGAAATATGATAGTCAAACTGCAATCTCATAACCGCGATTTTGGTTTGATACCTATTTTCTTGCAGCGCCGGAGTCTACACCAGGCGTGATGGAGATTCTTGAAAAGGTTGTGGCGTGCTTCCCTTGCAGAATCACCTTGAAATTCATGCAATGGGTGCGACTGCGAGCAAGTGATTCGAAAAGTTGATTTCGGCCTCACATCGCCAAGTTGCCCATAGCTTGCACCCATCGGCCGAGCCCATGTCCAACTCCAGGGCCAGCCAGTTGCGCGCTGCCATGACATGTTTGTCGTGCCCAGGGAAAGGCATCACTTCAGCAACGTACTGCACGTCGATGTTTTGAGGTTGCTTAGCATTGCTGTTCAGCCAGGAGAGAAACAGCCGCTCCATCACACCCATGAGCGAAGGATGAACCACGGCCGACGAGGTGAACTGGTGGATCTGGGACCAAGTCTCTGTTGCAGGCAGGTCCTTGCGGTAGGCCGTGCCCCAGGCCGCGACGTGCACGTCGCCCGACACTAGGGACACGCGGATCTTCTTGTCGCGCGCCAAGTGGGAAAACACTTCCAGGAGGCGTTTGCGCTCACCTTCGTGGTCGTCGTGGGACCAGTGGTCCTTCAAGTCGTCGGCATTGCTGTCCGTGACGTGGTCTTGCCCGAACTTGTCCATCAGCAACTCGGCCAGGGGCAGTTTGGGGTGCACTACGGGCACCGAGGACATGAACAGGAGATGCTGACAAGCACTCTTGGGTTGTGCGCCCGCGTTGCCGGATTCCAGGCTGTCAGTCCAATTCTTGATTTGGCCCCAGGTGTCCGAGCCCATCACCTGCGTCCGCGAGCGCTCGGTGCGCAGATCGGCCGCCATGATGGCCACCGGCCCGATGGCGTACGCGGAAGTGAATCCCGGCTGGCCGTCCAGCAGGGGCAGCGCCAACGCATCCTTGGCGAGTACCTGACTCCACACGATGGGCTTGAGCAGCGGGTCTTGTCGGGAAAAACCCGCTGGGGTCGTGTCTTCCTGTTGGGGCAGGTCGTCCAGCGCATGCTGCATCTGAAACACCCAGAAGGCGCGTCGGGCGTGGCGGAACAGCGTCTGAAAGAGTGGGCTGTTCTGCATCTCGCAGCTGTACGAACCCCAGCCGTCGAAGATGTCGTGGTCGTCCCACATCATGATAGTCGGCATCGACGCCATCGCCGCGCTCGCATCTAGCGTGGCCGTGGGCGACGACCAGGGCTTCCGCTCGCCGGGCAGCCAGCGTTGCTTGTACAGTCCGAAGTAGTAGGCCTCAATCTCGCGGTCCAGCGCCTTGGTAACCTTGAACTCCAATTGCGCCTGCCGAGGCAACGCCACCCACCGGCGCAGCGCCTCAATTTCTTCCCAGATCGAGTCGAAGTAGATCTGGTCGCCTCCCATGAGCATGAGATGAAAGCGCTGCAGGCCTTTGTCATGGATGCGCTTCTCATGCCACAACTGCTCCTTGTCCAGCAGCTTGGTTTCGCCTGCAGCTTGTTTTCTGCGCAGCGCGCGGTCGTGGCTGTAGAGCAGGTCTTCCCACACCGCGTCCGACGTCCGGATGAGCTTTCGCATCACGGCCGGGTCCGAAAACCCATTGCACGACACATAGGCCATGCGCGGCGAGAAATCCTTGCCGGGTACCGTCATCCGCCACGTCAATCCACCTGGAATACCGTAGCTCACCGTACGCTCGTTCTTCAAGACCTTGCAGGACAGGTCGTAGCGCAGATAGCGTTCGCCGTTGATGGCCAACAGCTCCTTTGGCGCGGCGCAGACCTTGCCGTCGACCTCCAGTACAGGCGTGACGGCGCCCGCCTTGAGGCCCACTAGCGCGCTTATTTTCCAGACATCACCTTTTCCGATACCACGGAACGACAATACAGGCCCCAGCAGCAGATCTTTTTCATTCATGTTCAGCCTCCTCAGCTATTCATTTCTTTCGCCACTACCTTGACGATCCGAGCACGAGACACCGCCCTGCGTGCCACCAGCACCCCTTCGCCGGTCTGTTGCAACCATTCAAAAAAACGTTGACTGGCGTGTCGCGTCTGCGAATCGTCTCGGCAATTGGCTAAGAAGGCGAATTGCACCTTCTGCACGTCATCGGCCACGAACACCCCAAAGGGGCCGCTTACCACCGTCGCGTCCGGGAAACCCAGAAGCGACGTAGCTTGCGTTTCCGTCGCGCCCCGGTGACAGGCAATCAGATGCAATGGTCCATGTGCCGAAGTCAGCAACTCGGTGCGCTGATGATCTTCTAGGAAGGGCCGTCCCACTAACTCGCGCGCGGCGGCCACGCTGAACGAGGCCGGAATTGCGTGAACCACCACAGCTACGCCCTTGCCATCCAGGTTGACCACCACACCGCCGGCCAATGTTTTGGCGCCTTTGAGCCCGCTCAAGGCCGTTTTGAGCGTTGACTCCATCGCTATTTTTCGCTGACGGAAGTCGAGCCGGGTCCAGTCCAGAGCCTCGCCAACGTCAAAGCGCGCTGATGCGCTGGCCTTCACACCCCGTTGCGCCAGCGAGATCACGGCATCCGAGAGTGCCTCAAACACACGCTCTTTTGCATCGGCCACGGTTTTTACCTCGCCTCCCCGGAAGGCTGTCTGGCGCGAAAGATAGTCCTGAAAGCGCCGGTTGCGCTCGCCTGCCACTCCCTTGGCATCGGCCACGGTCGGCAGCGCCACCAGGCGGACCTTGGCCTGCGCGGAGCGAAGACCCTCCATGTACTCTGCGTGGCAAATGCCGATGTCTTGCGCGCCCGCGGCCCAACCTGCATTGCCATTGGACAGCACGATGAGCACATCGCAATGGCGCACGGCCTGTAGGCAGGTATCCCAACTGTCCTGTGTGCCTTCGGCCGGCGGCGCGTCTTCGTTGATCCAGACCTCGAATAGCTGTCGCCCCAGCACGTGGGCGGACTCAATCTCGGTTTTCAGTTCCTTTCGTAGGTCGGTCAGTGTGGACTTGCTGCCCATGGGAAACGGGTCGAGACATCGGCTGGACAGCATTACTCTGATAAGGGACTTAGCCAAGAAGCGCTCCTGTTTGACTCTCTGCTGATGGACAGTACGCAATTCGGGATGCTTGGACAATTCCTCAAGGACTGGAATTAGCAGGGACTGCTAGTTTGCAGTTCAGTTGCCCGCCATTCAGGTTATTGCCAATGACGAAAGTCAAACGGGAAACGTAAGGACAGCTTTATCCACCGCCCACTGTTCCTTTGACATCATCTTCGTACAGCGTCGTTCGCCCGAAACTAGGCTGCCGTTGCCCCAAGGGATTTAGGTAGTCAGACTACAATTTCGCTCAAGTCTGTTAGCGTGTTGCCACGACCTGTCGGAAATGGATCCAAGCAACGGCTGGGCAGCATGATTCGGATGAGTGATCTGGTCACGAGGATTTTCTGAATTCTATTGGTTGCTGATAGCGTCAGTACTAAATCGAAGTCGGCCTTGAGACGGCTACATCGCCTGAATTGGACGAGACTTCTCTTTTCCTTTTGGATCTTGATAACCAGGCGCCAATTGCGCATTGCTCGCGCCATACAAAGCCAGTGGATCCTTCAACCACAGCACGTACTCAAGCCCTTCCAGACGATGGTCGGGTGAGCAGTCGACAGACCATCTGCGCAGCATGTAGCCCACATTCGCAGCTCGAACCTTCACTCGCATGACGCCATCAACCATTGGGTAGTCCATCGCGACGATCTCGGGCCGCTTGTGCGAGGGATGAGGCACCAGATCAAGCTCAATGATGCGGCTCCATTGAATGTCTTGTTCGGGCGATTCTTCACGCTGCATTTGACTATCCTCAATGAGCATCGGGTTATCCATGCGCGTGAGCACGAAATCCCGAAACTCTTGTCGAAGACGGCAATAGGCACGAATGTGCCAACGCAGACCAACGTCGACTAGAGCCAGTGGCACGATCACACGCTCGGTGCGGCCGGTATCCACCGATGTGTAGCCTAGACGGACGGCCTTGCCGCGATGAATGGCTCGGGTGATTGGAGCCAGGACGGACATTTTCGGCAAGGTGAGGGCGGCAGGTATCTCACACCGAACCATCGGGTGCAACTGATCACCGATGCCTTCGCCGAAACCCTGGGACAGGGCCGTCAGAACACGCCGTGGCGCATGGTCGAATAGAGGCACAAAGGCCTCATCTGGCCGATACGCCTTGGTTGCGCCATCGAGCACCATGTTCTCAGGCGCGATCTCCTTATACAGCGCGATATCTCTAGTGGCGCCAGCGGGGCCTGTTTCGAACCGCGCGATGACATCGGCGCGGCGCAGTTCCCCGAGGAAGTACAGCATGAAATCGATGTGGGAAAGCCTCTCGCGCTGCACGCGGGATAGGCTGTTTAGTAGCTGGGCACTTTGGCCAGATAGGAATTCAGTCATAGGCGAATGATACGCGCTCTTGCTTAGATTATAAAATCTTTAAGAGAATTTAAGTAATCATTTTGATGATGTGATAAGCTAGCTATAAGCAGTCGATCTAGACTTGTGAAGACGTGGTCGCACTATCTGAGCTCCATAGTGGAGTCAGAGGGCGCGCAATGCCGCAATTGCACCGTTAAACGCTTGTTACCAGCCATGTCACTGCCCTCAGAAAACGCCAAAGGAATCCACCGGATCACCGAACTACCCGACCCCAGTCTGCGTGAACTGTGGTCGTCGATCGTGATCGACAAGAAAACCAAGGACCAATTGCTCGCGCAGGCCATCGTGAACTTCACGGTACGGAGCAAAGTCGCGAGAACCGTTCTGCCGCTGCATGGCACGATCCTGCTGATTGGTAAACCGGGCACGGGGAAGACCTCGCTGGCCAAGGGCCTCGCGGCGGAGGCCGCGGCAGTGTTCGACAAGAGTAGGTTCCGGTTGCTCGAAGTCGATCCGCATGCCCTTGGTAGCGCGATGATGGGCAAGACGCAGAAGGCTGTGTCCGACCTCTTCTCGCAGACGATCGCTGAAAGCGCGCTCGCCGGCCCGACCATCGTCCTGTTGGACGAAGTTGAAACCCTTGCAGCCGATCGCAGCAAACTGAGCTTGCAAGCGAACCCCATCGATGTTCACCGCGCGACCGATGCAGTACTGGTTCAGCTTGATGCGCTAGCGGAGACGCACCCAAACCTGCTGTTCATCGCGACCAGCAACTTTCCTCAGGCGGTCGATGCCGCGTTCGCGTCGAGGTGCGACCTGGTACTCGAGATCCCGATGCCGGGAGCAGCGGCCTGCGAACAGATCTTGCGCGAGTGCCTGGACGGCTTGGCGAGAACTTATCCTGCAATCGCCGACCTGCCGAGCAGCGCAAAATTCAATGCTGTGGTGAGTGAGGTCGTCGGTCTCGACGGCCGGGCCATCCGCAAAACGGTTGCGGCGGCGCTCACTATGCGCAAGGAAGTTGCCGTCGCGCCGGGCCAGTTGAAGATCACCGACCTGATCGACGCTGCCAAGGGTGCCAAGGCCGCTCGTACTAGCAACGGAGGTTCGCAATGAGCACAGTCGTCAGCCGCGTGATTCGCAGTTCCCCACATCGCGACTCGGCCCAGACCTGGGCCTTGATCGTCGATCTGCTGACACAATGTAGGGAAGGCTCTACGAAGACGGAACTGCTGTCGGTCGCTGGCGTTGCGGCCTCGATGATCGCCGAGCGCGCGCCTAAGGATGCCGCCATCGTCGTCACCTGCGATGGCCCTAGGACCAGGATCTATTGCCTCTACGACGAAGACGCCATCGACGGGTCGGACGCGAAGGAGGACGCCGTCGGCTTCGACCCGCTAAAGGGCGACTGGTCGGTCTCACTGCCTTGCCCGGCGGACGATCTCATGTGGGTGCAGCGGGCGCTTAAGGCCAAGACCGCCCGGATCACGGCGCGCGATCAATCGGCCACATTAGGCGAGGCCGAGAATGCGGCTGCGTCTTTCCAGGGGCTTTCCCTCAACATTGACACCTTCCTGAAGTCATGAGTGCCGTAGCAGTCTTCTCTTATACGCAATCGGTCGTCTACGTGGCCGACAACATTCTGAAGAGCTTGAAGGACATCATCAGGTTGAGTGGCTTAGATCCTGCCAAGCTGATCGACGATTGGGCTGTTCTTCTGCATGGTCTCAGCACCTGGATCGAGTCTCGCCATCTGGAAAGTGTGACGCTCGAGCTCTTCGACCCGAAGACCGACGGCCTGCTGTTCAGGTGGGACATCGAGGTCGTTTACACCTGGGACGTGTCGGCAGGCACTTTCTGGACCGATACCGAACAACTGAAATGGGCCCTCCAGAAGGCCGGCCTTGTCCCTGAGCAGGCCGCCTATCGCGTTTCGGTACACAGCAAGTCGGGTCGGCCTGACGTACCAGGCTGGAGCAGCTGTACGCTGCGTTCGACTGATGGCATGGTCCGTCAAAGCCTGGGCACTACCATCGAGCACAACGGCTTGAGCGGCAATACCACTTACTGGAGAAAATCCTGATGCTGACCGTCGATGAGGCATTCCGAAAATTCAAGTCCAGGCTTGAACTCAACGAGCGAGAACAGAAAAACGCGAGCGCGAGGCATACGGAGGTTCGCGAGTTTGTGCGCACGAAGTTCGCTATCGATCGCGACTTCCTGACCGGTTCGTATGCCCGCTACACCAAGACCAAACCGTTGAAGGATATCGACATCTTCTTCGTGATGAAACAAGCCGAACGGCACTACCGTGACAAGGCGGCCGGCGTTATCCTGGACAAGTACAGGGAAGTGCTGGTCGAGAAATATGGCGAGAAAGCTGTGCGTCGCCAGAGCCGCTCCATCAACATCGACTTTGGTGTGGACATCAAGGAGGAGGACAAGACCGACTACAAGGTCCTAAGCGTCGATGTCGTGCCAGCCTTCGACTGCGACGATGACTACGAGATTGCCGATGGTGACACTGGGAATTGGATCAAGACCAATCCAGAGAGGCACGCCGACAAGGCCGTGGACGCACATCGTACCTACAGCAGCGAGTGGAAAGGGCTGGTGCGGATGGCCAAGTACTGGAACAACAACAAGAAGCATGACGAGAAGCCGGTGAAGCCCTCGTTCCTGATCGAGGTCATGGCGCTCGACTGCTTGTACGGTGGTTGGAGCGGCCAGTTTGATCGGGAAATGCAGGCCTTCTTCGCTACCCTTGCCCAGCGGATTGGTGAGACCTGGGCGGACCCGGCGGGCTTGGGGCCACCGATCAGTGCTTCGATGGACGCGACACGCATTCAGAACGCGCGGCGCTCTCTCGACGAGGCGGCCCGCCAGGCCGGTGCCGCCATCAACCACGTGCGCCAGGGGCGCAACGGCGAAGCGCTCAAGACGTGGCGCGAGCTTTTTGGTCCTATGTTTCCTCTGAGCTAAGGAAGGGTACGTTCGATGACGCAGGCAGTGGTCACGCGGCGCGATGGAGATACGTTTCAGGCGCGCATGTTCTGGTTGTACGCGGCGCACCTCCTTGATCCGGAGGGCAAGGTGGCGCGCGTGGGGTTTGAGACAGGTCCACGCGGTTTTGACGATATCTGTGTGGAGTATGATCCTGCTCGCGCGCCCAAAAACCAGTTTGGCGATCCGATTCTGGTGGAGCGAATGCAATGTAAGTGGCATGCGACGGGCGGCTACTACACGTCTGAGGACTTGACGCTGCCGGCGTTCATCAACGCGCAGGCCACCTCGATGTTGCAGCGCGCATACAGCGCATTGCAACATGACCGGACAGAGGGGCGGACAACGAAGCTGTCGTTGGTGACAAACCACCGCCCCCATGCCGACGATCCACTGCATGCTCTGCTGCGCATGAAGTCCTTCACCTTGAACATCGACGAGATGTTCTCGGGCAAGACGGAACGCAGCGCCATGTTCAAGTTGCGCAAACTGTGGATGGAGCACCTGAGTATCGACGAAACAGAACTGCGAAACCTTGGCATGGCGCTCGGGCTAGCGCACACCAGCGATTCCCTAGATATGTTGCGTGATCGGCTGGACATTGTCTGCAGGATCGCGGGGTTGAAACGACCGGCCTCGAACTCGAGCAGCACGATCTACGACGGCAACATCTTCGAATGGGTTGGCCAGCGGAGGACCGAGTTCGACCGCAGGACGTTTCGGGAAAAGTGTGGCGACGAGGGCTTGCTCGCAACGCCGGAGACGTCAACGCGCATGTACGGCGTGAAAACCTTCGAGCATGCGTCCGATCGGCTCGAACTTGTATGCGAAGACACGCTGAATATGGTACCGGCGTTCGATGACCGCTTCATCCGAGACACCGAGGCGTGGAAGACCTCGCTGCAGCCCCGCCTGAAGGAGTTCCTGCTCGGTCTGCCTGCAAGCGATGGGCACCTGCAGCTAGCGATCGACGCACACGCGACGATCGCGTTCGCTGCCGGCGCGGTGCTCGATACCAAGTCCGGTCGTGTCACCGAGATCGTGCAGCGCTCGCCGATGCGCGTCATCTGGTCTCCGACCGACCAGCCACCCACACCTTCGTGGCCCACTTGGGTGTTCGACGAGGAACTCATCTCCGCCGAGGGTCAAGGGACGGCATGCGCAGTGAGCCTGACGCGCGACACTGTGCCCATGGTGCGCCAGTATGCGACGCAGAACTTGCCCGGCATTCGGCGCTTGCTAGTTGCAAGGCTCAGTGTCGCTAGTGGACAGAGCGTTGTCGCATGTGGGGCGCACGCGAATCAATTGGCTGAGTCGCTGGTGGATCGGCTCAAGAGCGATCGCGAGTCGGACCTCGCCCATTTGATGGAGCGCGTGCACCTCTTCGTGGCCGCGCCGAACGCCTTTACGTTCTTCCTCGGCCGCCATGTTCAAGTCTTGAAGCCTGTCACACTATACGAGTTTGACTTTGGTCGAGAGCGCCACGGCTCGTATGACCCATCGTTGTCGTACCCGGATATCGAGCGGCATTGAGCGCGTTGGAGTGACCATGGCTACTTGACGGTTACACTACGGATTCACTGGATACCGAGATTGGCGGGGGGCCGACGACTGCTCTGCGCGATTCAGTGCGGGTTCACTTGCTGATGGTCGCCAGCCGCGATCGCTGCAAAGCAGTCGTAGATTTAGTGAGCCGAAATTTCCACTCCGGGTCGAAAGCAGCATCTGGTTTACTGGGCGGTATCCACCGCAGAATTGTCCCTCCCACCAGCACCATCTTCGTTCCGCGCCATATACTCCCTCCACTACCACCCAACCGGTAGTCCGGCTTGGAAGCCGGAAAGCTATAGGCGGATAGCCGCAACGCACGCGGCCTTACTCACCGCTATAGGAGGCAGCTCCATGCTGCACCATTCCCTGACTCAAAACCCCTGGTCCCTAGACACCGACCGCGAATCCGGCCCAATTTCCCTTTCCCATCTCCACCAGATTGATCGTGCCCGCTACGCCATCCAGACCATCGCCCGCATGGTCGGCAACAGCGCGTCTGAACCTGACGCAACGGGTTCGCCGCCGCTGGACGCGTGGGCGGTATCTGCGTTGATGGGGGGAGTGGAGGGCCTTTGCGAGCATGTGGTCACTTTGACCGACGCTATGTTGGAACAAGCGCTGCACGATGAGGACAACCGGGATGAGGACGGTGCGTCGCACGACGCGCCGGCGTCGGTCCAGTAGCACCGACGAAATTGTGTCCGCCTGGAGTTTTCGCGGTCTCGACGGGGCAGTTGACGCCGAGGCCGACGCGGACATCACTTTCTCCTTCCGACAGTGGCGTTGGCGGAGGCGCGCAGCCCCAACGGCAGCGCCCAACCGCCCAAGCACGAATAAGGGATAACCCCTAAATCCAAAATCCACGAATAAAATTCCTGAATCACTGGGAATTTATATCGTTTTGAGGAACACCCCCTGGGGCCTTGTAATGCGTGTTCGCTTAACGCCGTTCACGCATCTACCCCAGACTTCCTCATGAATCCCATCGGATACCGCATTCTTCCCCGTTCCGGCCCGGCCGTTTCGGCCGACGTGCTTGCCGGCTTCGCCAGCATCGGCTCGGCCCAGATCAGCGACTGCATGAACCGCCTGTACGGCGTCAGCGGGCTGCGTCCGCTGCACGCCGGCGCTCGCCGCACGGTGGGCCTGGCGCTCACCGTCAAGACTCGCCCGGGTGACAACCTGATGATCCACAAGGCGATTTCGCTGGGTGGCGCGAGCGACGTGATCGTCGTCGACGGCGCGGGCGATACCAGCAACGCGCTGGTGGGCGAGCTGATGATGATGGATGCGCAGTCGCGCGGCATCGAAGGTTTTGTGATTGATGGCGCGGTGCGCGACCTGGATGTGTTCGCGCAGGGCGAGTTCGGCTGCTATGCGCGCGCCGTGTCGCACAAAGGCCCGTACAAGGACGGCCCGGGCGAGATCAATGTGCCGGTGTCGGTGGGCGGCCAGGTGGTCAACCCGGGCGACGTGGTGGTGGGCGACGCCGATGGCGTGGTGGTGATTCCCGCCGAGCATGCCGTGGCTGTGCTGGCTCTGGCGCAGAAGAAGGAAGCCGACGAGGCCGTGGCGAAGGAGAAGCTGCGCGCCGGCACCTACACCAAGCCCTGGCTGGAAAAGACCCTGGCCGAGAAGACGGGAGCCGCGAAATGAGCCAAAACCTGAGCCAAACCGTGACCCAAACCCCGCAACCCCCCAGCATCGTCGCCGACCGCATCAAGCGCATCAAACTGTCGCCCAGCGTGGCCGCGCGCGCCATCATCGCCGAACTGCGCGAACAAGGCCGCCGCATCATCGACCTGACCATCGGCGAGCCAGATTTCTCGACACCCGAACACATCCGCCTGGCAGCCACCGCCGCCATGAACCGCGGCGAAACCAAGTACCCGCCGGCCCAGGGCACCGTGGCACTGCGCCGCGCCGCCGCTCAGCATTTGCTGGAAGCGACCGGCGTCGACTATCCCGTGGGGCGCATCATCGTCAGCACGGGCGCCAAGCAGGTGATCTTCAATGGCCTGGCCGCCACGCTGAACGATGGCGACGAGGTGCTGATCCCCGCGCCGTTCTGGGTGTCGTACCCGGACATGGTGCTGGTCAACGGCGGCGTGCCGGTGGCGGTGGAGACCTCGCCGGCGACTGGCTACAAGGTCACGCCCGAGGCGCTGGAACGCGCCATTACGCCGCGCACCAAGTGGCTGATGATGAATGCGCCCAGCAACCCCACGGGCTCGGTCTATAGTGCGGACGAGCTGCGCGGCCTGGCCGAGGTGCTGAAGCGCCATCCGCATGTATGGCTGATGACGGACGATATCTACGCCCGCCTGAATTTCACTGGCGAACCGACGGTGCATCCGCTGCAGGTCGCGCCGGAACTGGCGGCGCGCACGCTGGTGGTCAATGGCGTGTCCAAGGCCTATGCCATGACGGGCTGGCGCATCGGTTACGGCGCGGGTCCTGACGAGCTGATCAAGGCGATGGCGATTCTGCAATCGCAGAGCACGTCGGGCGCCTCGTCCGTGAGCCAGGCGGCGGCGCTGGAGGCCTTGTCGGGTCCGCAGGATTGCGTGGCCGAGTTTGCCCAGGTGTTCCGCCAGCGCCGCGATCTGGCGATTGCGGAGCTGTCGGGCACGCCGGGTCTGGAGATCGTCGTGCCGCAGGGCGCGTTCTATGTGTTCCCGGACTGCTCGGGTCTGCTGGGCAAGAAGACGCCGGCGGGCGACGTGATCGCGACCGATACCGACCTGACGCACTATCTGCTGCGCGAAGCGGGCGTGGCCGTTATCGACGGCCATGCCTATGGCGCGCCGGGCACGTTCAGGTTGTCGTTCGCGGCTTCGATGGACGATATCAAGCAGGGCTGCTCGGCCATCCGGGAAGCTTGCGCCAAGCTGGCCTGAGGCCGGGCTAAGCAGTCAGTTCACCATACAACCATACAAGGGGAATCAAGCATGAAACGTCACACTCTTTTCGCCGCCTGCCTGGGCCTGGCGACGCTGGCCCTGGGCGCCGTCGCCCAGGCCGACCAGGTGGATGACATCAAGGCGCGCGGCGAGTTGATCTGCGGCACGCTGGGCACGTCGCAGCCGTTCAGCTTCCAGGATGGCGCGACGCGCCAGCTGGTGGGTTATGACGTGGACGTGTGCAAGCTGGTCGCGGACAAGCTGGGCGTGAAGATCAGCTACAAGCTGCTGTCGGTGGCGGCGCGGGTGCCGGAACTGAATGAAGGACGGGTCGACATCCTGGCGGCCAACCTGGGTTATTCGCCGGACCGGGCGCAGCAGATCGGCTTCAGCCATGCCTATTACGTCAGCCCGCAGAAGCTGCTGGTGCGCAAGGATTCGGGGCTGGACACGGTGGAAGCGCTGAACGGCCGCCGCATCGGCGCGACCAAGGGTTCCAGCTCGGAACGCGAGATCAAGCGCATCCTGGACAAGTCGCAGGTGATTGGCTATGGCGACAGCTCGGCTACCTATCTGGCCTTGCAGCAGAAGAAGGTGGACGCGCAGTTCGCTTCCGAGCTGGTGCTGGTGCGCCTGGTGCTGCAAAGCCCGCCGACCGCGCCCGTCAGCGTGATCGCCAAGTCGGTGTTCGACGAGCCTTGGGGCCTGGGCGTGCGCAAGTCCGAACCGCGTTTCCTGGAAACGGTGAACCAGGCGCTGGATGAGGCCGAAGCCTCGGGCGTGGCCGCCAAGCTGTTCGATAAGTGGTTCGGTCCCGAGACGCCGTACAAGCTGGAACGCGGCTTCAAGATCGGTCCGATTGCGGGCTGAGGTCGGGTTAAGCACCATCGCGAGTCCCTCGTCACGGGTTCCGGCGCCGCATCCAGCGGGCGACCGGGACCCGTGACGTTTGGTCTGGGCCTCGCGCTAGCAGGAGATTGATTGTTTTATGAGCCTACTTGACGCTTCCCAATACCAGCTGCTGTTGAGCGGCATGGCCGTGACCGTGCAGCTGTTCCTGGTTGCCTGGGTCATGGCCTTTGCCATTGCGGTGACGCTGGTGGTGGTGCGCGCGACCAATCTGGCGCCTTGTCGCTGGCTGGTCGACGCCTATGTGGAATACCACCGCAACGTGCCGCTGCTGGTGCAGGTGCTGTTCTGGTATTTCGGCATGCCCGAGCTGCTGCCCGAGGGTTTCCGCATGTGGCTGTACCAGCACAACGCCGAGATGTCGCTGGCGGCGATCGCGCTGGCGCTGGGGTCGGCGGCGTATATCGCCGAGGACATCCGCAGCGGTTTGCGCGCCATTCCCTTTACGCAGTTCGAGGCCGCCCGCGCGCTGGGCGCCAGCTATCTGCAATGCATGCGCTTCGTGATCGTGCCGCAGGCGGTGCGGATTTCGATTCCGCCGCTGGTGGGGCGCGCGCTGCTGCTGTTCAAGAACACCAGCGTGGCCATGGCCATCGGTGTGATGGAGCTGACCTACCAGGCCCGCGAGATCGAAAACGAGACCTACCGCACCTTCGCCACTTTTGGCGCCGCCACGATCATGTACCTGTTGGGATCGTTCCTCATCATGCTCATCGGATCGCGCATCTATGACCGCTATCGCTTGAACCGGGGAGGCCACGGTGCTTGATCTCCTGTCTCAATACTGGCCGACGCTGCTGGTTGGCCAATACCCCAACGGACCGCTGGGCGGACTGGCGCTGACGCTGATCTTGGCCGCCTGCGGCCTGGCTTTGTCGCTGCCGCTGGCGCTCTTGATCGCGCTGGCCCGGGTCAGCCCCTATGGCTGGCTGCGTACGGCCAGCAAGGCGCTGGTCAACGTGGTGCGCGGCATGCCGCTGCTGATGCTGATCTTCTGGGCCTACTTCGTGGTGCCCAAGCTGACCGGGCAGGTGATCAGCGGCTTCTGGACGCTGATCTTTGCGCTGGTGGTCTATGAAAGCGCCTATCTGTCGGAAGTGATCCGCTCGGGTATCGAGGCGGTGCCGCGCGGTCAGATCGAAGCGTCGCGTTCGCTGGGCGTGGGCTACTGGACCACGATGCGGCGGGTAGTGCTGCCGCAGGCGCTGTTCAATGTGCTGCCCAGCATGACCAGCCAGTTCGTCTCCACCATCAAGGAGACTTCGCTGGGCTATGTCATCAGCGTCAACGAGCTGACTTTCGCGGCCAACCAGGTCAACAACCTGGTGCTGACCAAGCCGCTGCAGGTCTTCGGCATCCTGGCCATCATTTATTTCCTGGTGTGCTTCAGCCTGAGCCGCGGGCTGAGCTGGCTGGACCTGCGTATCCGCCGCTCGCGCGCCATGGCTTGAAGGAACTAAACATGATCAATCTAGAAAAAGTGAACAAGTGGTACGGCGCGCATCACGTGCTGAAGGACGTGGATCTTTCGGTGGCGCGCGGCGAGGTGTTGGTGGTTTGCGGTCCGTCGGGTTCGGGCAAGTCCACCATGATCCGCACCATCAACCGGCTGGAGCCGATCGAGAAAGGGCGCATCCTGATCGACGGCAAGGACATCTATGCCAAGGGAGCGGACTTGAACGCGCTGCGCCAGAAGATCGGTTTCGTGTTCCAGCAGTTCAATCTGTTCCCGCACATGAGCGTGCTGGAGAACGTGATCTTTGCGCCCGTCAGCATCCGCAAGCAACCGCGCAAGCAAGCCGTGGAGCTGGCGCGCGGGTTGCTGGAGCGGGTGGGGCTGGAGCACAAGATCGACGCCTATCCGGGCTCGCTGTCGGGTGGCCAGCAGCAGCGCGTGGCGATTGCCCGGGCGCTGGCCTTGCAGCCGCCGGTGATGCTGTTCGACGAACCGACCAGCGCGCTCGATCCGGAGATGGTGGGCGAGGTGCTGCAAGTGATGAAGGGCCTGGCCAAGGACGGCATGACCATGGTGTGCGTGACGCACGAAATGGGCTTCGCGCGCGATGTGTGCGACCGGGTGGTCTTCATGGACGCGGGCGAGATCCTGGAGATGGACACGCCCGAGCGTTTCTTCAGCGCGCCCTCGCATCCGCGCGCGCAGCGCTTCCTGGCGGACATCCTGCATCCGCGCGGCTGAGGCCGGACGGCGGGCGTTGCCATGATGGTAAGGTGAGGGTTTCCATGCGTTTCGCATCGACCGCCGCGATGTACACCCTCAAACAGTTAGAGGCTTTCTACTGGAGTTCCCAGCTGGGCAGCTTCAGCGCGTCTTCCCGCAAGTTGCACACCACCCAGTCGGCGGTCGCCAAACGGGTGGGCGAACTGGAAGCCTTTGCCGGCGCGCCGCTGTTCGAGCGCCGCGCCAAGAAGCTGATCATGACCCCGCAGGGCCGCAAGCTGTACGAGCTGGCGCGCGAGATGTTGGACCTGAACAGCCGCATCGTGCAGAACATGGCCGATCCGGCCAGCTTCGAAGGCGTGGTGCGGCTGGGCGTGACGGAACTGGTGGGCATGACCTGGCTGGCGCGGCTGATCAGCCAGATCAGCCTGCGCTATCCACGCGTGCAATTGATGCCGGAGATCGACGGCGGCATCACGCTGTACGAAAGGCTGGAGCAGGACGAGCTGGATCTGGCCATCATGCCGGGGCCGTTCTGGGGTTATCAATATGATTGCGTCCACCTGGGCGCGGTCACCAATGTCTGGATGGCCAGTCCGGCGCTGGATATCGACTTTTCCGCGCAGCTGACGCCGCAGGACCTGGCGCCGTATCCGGTGATCTCGCAGCCTACCAATTCGGCCTTGTCGCATCTGTACGATGCCTGGTTCGCGGAACAGGGCCTGCCGGTCAAACGTGTGCTGACCTGCAACAGCCTGGGAATGATGGCGCAGCTGACGATGCTGGGCCTGGGCATCAGCTATCTGCCGGGCGCGTATTTCGCGCCGCTGGTGGAGCGTGGCGCGCTATGCCGCTTGAATGTGCAACCCGACCTGCCCACGATCAATTACTACGCGGTGCACAAGAAGAACATCGTCAACCCGGTGGTGGCCCGGGTGATCGATATCGCGCGCGAGGAATGCGCTTTCGAGGTGGCGGGGGCGTTCCTGCCCCATGTGCCGCCGGCGGTCAGACCGCCAGAGGCGTAGCGCGAGGCCGGCCGGGCCGACCCCCGCGAGGCATCAGCCGCAGCGGATGGCGGTCATGACGTCCTTATCGTCAACGATCAGGTTCAAGCGCGTAGCGTTGTACTCCATCGTGACCAATTGGCCCGGACGCAGCATGCGGGCCGTGGTGCTGCCGCTGCGGGTGCGCAGTTCTTCCATGACGGATGCGGTGGCCTTTTGGCCGATCTGGGATTGCAGCGCCGCGGCGTCGCAGGTCTTGCCGCCGCCCATGGAGGACGACGAGCCATAGGACGAGCCGCCGTACGTGCTGGTCCCGGCGTCAGAGGAGGACGCGCTGCCGGAGGAGCTGGAGGCCGCCGGCGCACTGGATGAACGCGGGGCGCCGGTGTTGGCGCATGCGGTCAGGCTGGCGACCAGCAGGAAAGGGATCAGCTTTCGGATCATGTAACGCTCCTTACAACAACTCGTCGAAAAAGCCATGATAGACCAGCCATGGCGGGCTGTGACGGGGAGCGGATGCGGCCGGCGTGAGGTGTTGCCGTTATAGGACGCTGTGCGCGTTCTTGCGCATGCAGGGCCGCCATGGCCTTGACGCCCGCTCATCGAATTTCTTTCCAGGCGTCCAGATTTCCGCGGGCATTCGCCGCTGCGCGACGATCCGATTTTTGCGTTGACACTGTAGTTTCATGAATATATATTTGTGAAACTACAGTTTCATAGACGGGATCATCATGACTTCGGTGTTGCAGGAGCGCATCCTCGCGCTGCAGGACAGCTTCACGGACAGCGAGCAGCGGCTGGCCAGCGTGACCCTGGAGTGCCTGGGCAATATCGCGGCCTATTCGGGCGCCGAACTGGCGCAGAAGGCGGGCGTGTCCAAGGCCACGGCGGGGCGGTTCTTCCGGCGCCTGGGCTACGAAAATTTCAACGAGGTGCGGGCGCAGGCGCGCGACGAGGCGGATCGTGGGTCGCCGCTGTACGAGATGGCGGGCGTGCGCCCGCCGGACGCGACGGGCGACGCGCTAGCGGAGCATCTGGCCACGGACTTGCAGAACCTGGCGCAGACCTTTGAGCGCCTGGACAGCCGCGACGTGGAGCGGGCCATCGAGCTGTTCGCCGGCGCTCGCCGCATCTGCATCGCAGGCTTTCGCAATGGCCGGGTGCTGGCGCAGTACGCCTGGGCCTTGCTGACGCAGCTGCGCGACGGCGTTGCGTTGGTGCCGGGTGCGGGTTTGAACCTGGCCGAGGATCTGGCCGACCTGGGGCCTGACGACGTGCTGCTGGTGATGGATTTCCGGCGTCGCGTCACGCTGCTCAAGCCCATCGTCGAACACGCGAACCGGGTAGGCGCGAAGGTCGTGGTGCTGACCGATCCGACCGCCACCGAATTGCCCGCGCGCTCGGACCTGGTATTGCGATGCGTGAACAGCGGCGCGGCCGTGTTCGATTCCTACGTCGCCGCCACCAGCGTCATCAATCATCTGTGCTCGGCCTTGGCCCGCAAGCTTGGACCTACCGCGCGCGAACGTCTGCAGAACATAGAACGCCTGCACGAACACTACGGCGACTTGCATCGCTGAATTCCAAGAGGAGACTGACTTGAACCATCCCATTCCGAACATCCGGCTGCAGTACGTGCCCAACCCGGCTTTTGAGCCGGCCGCGCCTTATGGCCAACGGCAACTCGACGTGCTGGGTGGCCAGGCCTATGTGCTTGCCGAGACGCAGATCCGCCGCTGGCCCGGCTATCAGCCGACACCGTTGCGGGATTTGTCGGGGCTGGCCCGGGCCGTGGGCGTGGCGGGCATCCGGTACAAGGATGAGGGCGGCCGCTTCGGGCTGGGCAGCTTCAAGGCCCTGGGCGGCGCCTATGCCGTCAGCCGCCAATTGCTGCGGGAATTGGCGGCCAAGCTGGGACGTGACGATCTGTCGGTCGAGGATTTGCTGTCCGGCCGCTATCGGGAACTGACCCAGGCCATGACGGTGACCTGCGCGACCGATGGCAACCATGGCCGTTCTGTCGCCTGGGGCGCGCAACGTTTTGGCTGCCTATGCGTGATCTACATCCACGCGACCGTTAGCGAAGGGCGCAAGCGGGCGATTGAGCAATATGGCGCGCAGGTTGTGCGCACGCCTGGAAATTACGACGATTCGGTGCGGCAGGCGGCGGAAGACGCGGCTCGGCTCGGACGTTATGTGGTGTCGGATACCTCGTATCCCGGCTATATGGAGGTGCCCAAGGACGTGATGCAGGGGTACGCCGTGATGGCCGACGAGGCATTGCGCCAGCTGCGCGAGGCGGGCGATGGCGAGTTGCCGACGCACGTGTTCCTGCAAGGCGGCGTGGGCGGGCTGGCTGCCGCGGTCTGCGCGCATTTCTGGGAGCAGCTGGGCGAGCGCCGTCCGCGCTTCATCGTGGTGGAGCCGGACAAGGCGGCCTGCCTGTACGAGAGCGCCCGCGCCGGCAAGCCGGTGGCGGTGCACGGCGATCTGGATACCGTGATGGCCGGGCTGGCCTGCGGGGAAGTGTCGCTGCTGGCGTGGGAGGTGCTGCATCCCGGCGCGCAGGCTTTCCTGACGGTTGACGACGAGGCCGCGCTGGAGACGGTGCGTCTATTGGCGGGCGGCAAGTATGGCGACGCGCCCATCGTGGCTGGCGAATCGGCCGTCGCTGGGCTGACCGGTTGTCTTGCTGCGCTGGCCGACCCGGCAGTGCGTGATGCGCTGGGCCTGGACGCAGGTAGCCGCGTGCTGGTGTTCGGCAGCGAAGGGGCGACCGACCCGGAACTGTATCAACGCATCGTCGGCCGGAGCGCCGCCGAAGTCGAAGCCGAGGCTGTGGCATGACTGGCGCCACGCTTGAGGCCAGCCGCGAGGCCGTGCGGATCGACGGCGCCCGCCTGTTGCGCCGCATTGCCGACCTGGCGCAGGTCGGCGCCATCGAGGGCGGCGGCGTCTGCCGCCTGGCGCTGACGGACGCGGACCGGCAGGGGCGCGATCTGGTGGTGCAGTGGATGCGCGAACTGGGCCTGACCGTGACGGTGGACGGCATAGGCAACGTGGTGGGCTTGCGGGCAGGGCGCAAGGCCGGTCCGCCCGTGATGACGGGGTCGCACATCGACACGGTGCGCACCGGCGGCCGCTATGACGGCAACCTGGGGGTGTTGGCCGGGCTGGAAGTGGTCGCGGCCTTGAACGACGCGAGCGTGGTCACTGAAAGGCCGATAGCGGTGGCGTTCTTCACCAACGAGGAAGGCGCGCGCTTTGCGCCGGACATGATGGGCAGCCTGGTGTTCCAGGGCGACTTGGCGCTGACGGATGCGCTGGCCACGGTCGGTATAGACGGCACCACGGTGGGCGAGAACCTGGCCCGCATCGGCTATGCCGGGACGGCCCCGGTAGGCAATAACGAGGTGCATGCCTTTGTCGAGCTGCATGTGGAACAGGGGCCGGTGCTGGAGCATGAGGACTACACCATCGGTGCGGTGACCGGGGTGCAGGGCATCCACTGGATCGAGTTCACCGTGCGCGGCGTGTCCAACCATGCCGGCACCACGCCAATGGCGTTGCGCCATGACGCCGGCATCGTGGCGGCGCGCATCGCGTGCTTTGCACGGGATCTGACCGTCGAATTGGGGGCGGGGCAACTGGCGACTGTTGGCCAGGTCAATCTGTTTCCCAACCTGATCAATGTCATCCCCAACCGCGCCACCTTCACGCTGGACCTGCGCAACACCGACGGCGCGGCCTTGCAGGAGGCGATTGCGCGCTGCATGAAGTACGCGGCGCAGGCAGCGGCGGACGAAGGGGTGGAGCTGAGCCATCGGGTGCTGGCCGATTTTGCGCCGGTGGCGTTCGACGAGGCCATCGTCGGCCGGGTCGAGGACATCGCGCGTAGCCGCGGGCACCGCGTGCGGCGGCTGCCCAGCGGCGCCGGGCACGATGCCCAGATGCTGGCGCGCATGTGCCCGACGGGCATGGTGTTTGTTCCCAGCGTGGGCGGGCTGTCGCACAACGTCGCCGAATTCACGCATGACCAGGATATCGAGGCGGGCGCCGGCGTGTTGCTGGAGCTGATGCTCGAACTCGCAGAACAATGAAACCGTAGGAGACTGAACATGTCACGCATCATCAATGTCGCGGCCGCGCAGCTTGGGCCGATTCAGCGTAGCGACACGCGTCGCGACGTCGTCGAGCGTCTGCTCGCGCATCTGCGCCAGGCCCATGCCATGGGCTGCCAGCTGGTGGTTTTTCCGGAACTGGCGCTGACGACTTTCTTTCCGCGCTGGTACATGGAAGATCCGGCCGAGATCGACGCGTTCTATGAAAGCGAGATGCCCGGTCCGCAGACCCGGGTGCTGTTCGAGACCGCGCGCAAGCTGGGCATAGGCTTTTACCTGGGCTATGCGGAGCTGGCGGTGGAGCAGGGCGTCAAGCGCCGCTTCAACACGTCGATCCTGGTGAACCAGAACGGCGAAATCATCGGCAAGTACCGCAAGGTGCATTTGCCTGGGCATGCCGAGCATGAGCCGTGGCGCGCATTCCAGCATCTGGAGAAGCACTATTTCGAGCCAGGCGAGTCGTTCGATGTCTGGCGGGGCTTTGGCGGCGTGATGGGCATGGCCTTGTGCAACGACCGCCGCTGGTCCGAGACCTATCGCGTGATGGGTCTGCAAGGCGCGGAAATGATTCTGCTCGGCTACAACACGCCGGTGCACAATCCGCCGGCGCCCGAGCATGACGACCTGTCCATGTTCCACAACCACCTGGTGATGCAGGCGGGCGCCTATCAGAACGGCACCTGGGTGGTGGGCGTGGCCAAGGCCGGCAAGGAAGAGGGCTGCGAGATGATAGGCGGCAGCTGCATCATCGCGCCGTCGGGCGAGATCGTGGCCGCCTGCTCGACCAAGGGCGATGAGCTGGCGATCGCGCGCTGCGACCTGGACCTGTGCCTGTCCTACAAGAGCACGACTTTCAATTTCGACCGGCACCGGCGTCCCGAGGCTTACGGCCTGATCACGGAACGCAGAGGCGCGGTGGAACCTGCGCTGGAGGCGGCGGCAACCGCCTGACCTGCGGCGCGACCAGCGTGGCCGGCCGGCAGGCTGGCCGCATAACCGGTCCGGACGTTTCCTTCCCATAAAAAACAGCATGCGGACGCCCCGAGCGCCTGCAGGGGAGCGTTCGGCCTAAAAAAACAGACCCCAAGGTGAAAATATGGACCAGTCAGTCGAGAGTATTGCGGCGCCTCCGGTTGCCGCAGACAAGGATCCCCTGGCGGCGCGGGATGACGCGCTGTATCGGAAGGTGGCGTGGCGGCTGCTGCCTTTTTTGATGGTGTGCTACATCGCGGCGTTTCTGGACCGGGTGAACGTAGGCTTTGCCAAGCTGCAGATGCTGGACGATCTGAAGTTCAGCGAAACGGTGTACGGCCTGGGCGCGGGCATTTTCTTCATCGGCTATTTCTTGTTCGAGGTGCCGAGCAATGTGCTGATGCACCGCATCGGCGCGAAGAAGACGCTGGCGCGCATCATGATCCTGTGGGGCATCATCTCGGCCGCCATGGCCCTGACGCAGACGCCGACCCAGTTCTACATCCTGCGCTTCCTGCTGGGGGCGGCCGAGGCCGGCTTCTATCCCGGCATCATCCTGTACCTGACCTATTGGTTTCCGTCGAACCGGCGCGGCCAGATCGTGGCGGTGTTCATGACGGCGGTGCCGTTCGCCGGCATCCTGGGCGGGCCGCTGTCGGGCTGGGTGATGGAATCCTTCCATGACACGCATGGTCTCGCTGGTTGGCAATGGATGTTCATCATCGAGGCGATCCCTTCGGTGCTGTTGGGCCTGGCGGTGTTCTGGTACCTGGATGACCGCATCGATGACGCGCGCTGGCTGTCGACCACAGAGAAGTCGCGGCTGGGCCAGAATCTGCTGCGCGAGAAGACCGCCAAGACCGAACACGTGTCGATGCTGACGCTGCTCAAGGACCGGCGCGTGGTTCATATGGCGCTGATCTGCTATTGCACGGTGTCCAGCCTGTCCGGCCTGGCGTTCTGGATCCCGTCGGTGATCCGCTCCACCGGCGTGGTGTCGCTGCTGGACATCGGCCTGCTGACGGCGGTGCCGAACATATGCGCGGTGATCTCGATGGTGCTGGTGTGCCGCCATTCGGACGCGACGCGGGAGCGCCGCTGGCACATGATCGTGCCCTTTCTGGTGGGCGGGACGGGCCTTGCGCTGAGCACGCTGTTCAGCCATAACCCGATGTTGGCCGTGGCCATGCTGTCGGTGGCGGCCGCCGGTTGCATGGTGTGCTCGCCGCTGTTCTGGAGCCTGCCGACGGCGTTCCTGGAAGGCAAGAGCGCGGCGGCGGGCATTGCCGGGATCAATTCGTTCGCTGGGCTGGCGGCCTTTGTCAGCCCGTACGCGATCGGTTGGATCAAGGACCTGACCGGTTCGACCGACTGGGGCATGTATTTCCTCGCCAGCTTCGCGCTGATCGGGGCGGTGCTGGTGTATCGCGTGCCGAAGAGCCTGGTCAACCGGTAGGCGTCGCGCCTCTCCACATCGGCGGGCGGGGCGCGCCCGCCCCCCCCCGACAGGGATGATGATGACTCTGGACGGAGGTGCATTTACGCCGGCGGAGGGGCGGGGTCCGGGCCCTTTGGGGCAGGGAGGGGGGATGGCGGGGCCGGTG
>NZ_JCBAMT010000054.1:0-47390 GCF_059760445.1 Achromobacter sp. D7-1
GGCCGGGCTTGGGCCCGGTCCCGCAAGGCGGCCGTTTCAGCGGCCCTTGGGCCCAGGCCTCAGAGCAGGCCCTTTTCCTTGAAGTACTTCTCGGCGCCCGGATGCAGCGGCGCAGACAGCCCGTTCTTCACCATGTCCGCCGCCTTCAAATTGGCGAACGCGGGGTGCAGCTTCTTGAAGTCGTCGAAGTTGTCGAACACCGCCTTCACCACGGTGTAGACGGTGGCGTCGGGCACGTCGGCCGAGGTGACGAAGGTGGCCGTCACGCCGTAGGTCTTGGTTTCCGTCGGGTTGTTCGGATACAGCCCGGCCGGAATCGACGCGTGGGCGTAGTACGGGTACTTCTCGACCAGCTTGTCCACGGCGGGGCCGGTCAGCGACACGAGCTTGGCGCCGCAGCTGGTGGTGGGGTCCTGGATGTTGGCCGAAGGGTGGCCCACGCCATAGAAGAAGCCGTCGATCTTGCCGTCGCACAGCGCCGAGCCGTGCTCGTCGGGGCGCAGCTCGGACGCCAGCGAGAAATCCTTCAGCGTCCAGCCCATGGTGCTCAGCAATTCCTCCATCGAGGCGCGCGTGCCCGAGCCGGGGTTGCCGACGTTGAAGCGCTTGCCCTTCAGGTCTTCGAAGCTCTTGATATTGGCTTCCTTGCGCGTCACAACCGTGAACGGTTCGGGGTGGATGGAGAACACCGAGCGCAGCTTGGTGTACGGCCCGGCCTGTTTGAACTGGCCTTCGCCCTTGTAGGCGTTGAAGCCCACGTCGGATTGCACCACGCCCAGGTCCAGCTCGCCGGCCTTGATGGTGTTGGCGTTGAAGACCGAGCCTCCGGTCGATTCGACCGAGCAGCGGATGCCGTGGCTGGAACGGTCCTTGTTGACCAGGCGGCAGATCGCGCCGCCGGCGGCATAGTAGACGCCGGTGACGCCGCCCGTGCCGATACTGACGAACTTCTGTTGGGCGGAGGCCGGAGCCGGCGCCGTGGACAGCAAGGCCGTGGCGAGACCCGCGGCTGCGAGCGTCCAGGCGTTGCGATGGCCCAAGGGGTGTTTGACGGACGTGGTCATGCAAACTCCTTTTGGGGTTTTTCCCCGTGATATTGCCGGTCTTGGCCGGCGGTTGGCGCGCCCCGCGAGTCGCTGGGCACCCTGTGCGTATCATCACGAGCCCGCGCCAGGCGGGCGACGCGGCGGATCGACGTCCGCCGCGCTTGCAGGCAAGCAGGCTCTAGGCCCGCGTCTGCGCAATGGCGGCGTCGATGGCGCCGACCAGACGTTCGGTCAACTGGTCCAGCTCATCGTCGGAAATGATGAAGGGCGGGGCGAGCAGCACGTGGTCGCCCTGGCGGCCGTCGATGGTGCCGCCCATCGGGTAGACCATCAGGCCAAGGGCCATGGCCTCGCGTTTGATGCGCGCATGCAGCGACAGCGCCGGGTCGAAGGTCTGCTTGCTGGCGCGGTCCTGCACCAGCTCGACGCCCATGAAGAGGCCCCGGCCGCGGATGTCGCCCACATGCGGATGCGCGCCCAGCGCGCTGTCCAGGCGCTGGCGCAAGCCTGCGCCCTGCGCTTGCACGCGCGCCAGCAGGCCGTCGCGCCGGATCACGTCCTGCACGGCCAGCGATGCGGCGCAGGCGATCGCATGGCCCAGGTAGGTGTGGCCGTGCTGGAAGAAGCCGCTGCCTTGCTGCATGGCGTCCACGATACGCTGCTGAACCATCACCGCGCCGATCGGCTGATAGCCGCCGCCCAGGCCCTTGGCGATGGTGATCAGGTCGGGCCTGATGCCTTCCTGTTCGACCGCGTACAGCGTGCCGGTGCGGCCCATGCCGCACATGACCTCGTCGGCGATCAGCAGCACGCCGTGGCGGTCGCAGACTTCGCGGATACGCCGGAAATAGCCTGGCACCGCCGTGACGGCGCCAGCGGTGGCGCCGACCACGGGCTCGGCCACGAAAGCCATCACCGTGTCCGGACCCAGTCGTTCGAAGGTCTGCTCCAGCTCCTGCGCCAGGCGCTCGCCGTATTGTTCGGGACTTTCGCCCTCGCGCTGGTCGCGGTAGGCGTAGCAGGGCGAGACATGTTCGACTTCGATCAGGAGCGGCGCGAACTGCGCGCGGCGCCAGGCGTTGCCGCCCACCGCCAGCGCGCCCAGCGTGTTGCCGTGATAGCTCTGGCGCCGCGCGACGATGTGGCGGCGTTCCGGCTGGCCGATTTCCACGAAGTACTGCCGCGCCATTTTCAGCGCGGCTTCGACGGCTTCCGATCCGCCCGAGACGAAGTAGGCGTGGGAGATGCCTTCTGGCGCGTCGGCCACCAGCCGCTCTGCCAGTTGCTCGGCGACCTCGGTCGTGAAGAAGCTGGTGTGGGCATAGGCCAGCGCGTCGATCTGCGCGTGCATCGCGGCCTGGACGTCGGGGTGGTTGTGCCCCAGGCAGGAGACCGCCGCGCCGCCCGAACCGTCGAGGTAGGAGCGGCCGGCGCTGTCATAGACCCACACCCCCTGGCCGCGGACCGCGACGGGAGGCGTCTGGCGTAATGAACGATGCATGACATGGGTGTGGCTCATGGGGCAATTCCGCAATGCAAGAGGTTGAAGGCGAATCCGGGCGGGGTATCAGGCGGGGCGGCGCGGCGGGGCGCTGCTCCAGTAGACGTTGTCGTTGAGCAGGCGTTGTTCCACTTCGGTCAGGCGGTTCAGCACTTCGTCGCCGCCGCGCGCGGTCAGACGCGCGATCAGATGCTCGGCCAGCCCGAGCAGCCCAGCGGTGGTGTGGAAGAACGAACCGGGACCTTGGCGCGCCGGGCGGGCCCGCACGCCTTCGCGGTCGGGCGGCGCGAAGCGCAGGGTATGGCGGGCGTCGACGGCAAGCGGCGACAAGGGATCATCAGTCAGCGCGATCAGCGCCACGCCGCGCTGCGCGGCCTGGCGGGCCAGCTGTACGGTGGCGGTGGGATAGGGCGCTTGCGAAATCACGATCAGCGCATCGCCCGTCCCCAGGTTGTCGGCCTGCTCGGCGGGCGCGCCGCCCAGGCCGTCTATGAGCATGCTGTTGCGCCGCACCAACTGGTAGGCGTAACGCATCTGGAAGGCAATGCCGAAGGCCGAGCGGGTGCCCAGGAAGCCGACCTGCCTGGCCTCCAGCAGGGTCTGCACCGCGGCGTCGAAGGCAGAGGGCGGATTCAGTGCGCAGACGGAGCTCATGGCCTGGATCTGGTAGTCGGTCAGCACATCGTGCCCGGGCGCGGCGGGTTCGCCCGCTGCGGCCTGCAAGGCGGCGGCGCGGTCGCGCAGCCCCGGCGTGGCTTGTCCCGCCAAGGCCTGCTGGAAGGGCAGGCGGAAGTCTTCGTAGCTGGAAAAGCCAACGGCGCGCGCCAGCCGCAGCATCGTCGCCGGCGCCACGCCCAGGGTCTGCGCCTGGCGCCGCATGGACCACAGGCCGACCTCGGCGGGATGCGCCACGACCCAGTGCGCCGCCCGCTGTAGTTCCGGGGGCAACTGTTCCAGTTTTTCCTGAAGGGTCAGGAGGAGGTCGGACGGCAAGGACATGTACGGCAGCAGGTTTCATAAAAAACAGATGATAAATCTGTGGTTAATAAAAAAACATATGTTTTTATAAGGATTTTCACCTAGAACGCAGGGGCGGGCAAAAGAAGCGTCACGCAGGCAATTCCATGAAATCCGCTGTTATCCTCCGCAAATCAGCGGTTATTTACTTACATCATGCAACGGGATTTTTGTTTGACGGGAATGAATCGTGCGCATATCATTCGTGTAGAAATTAATTTGACCGAACCTTCTTTTTCCCATGACTGACGCCGCGAAATCCGATCCCTCACAGCAATACGATTTGCGCATCTTGCGGGCGCTGCGCCGCATCACGCGTTCGATCGCCTTGCATTCGCGCCAGCTGTCCGCCGTCAGCCACATCACGGCGCCGCAGCTGATGTGCCTGCGCACGGTCATGGCCAACGGGCCGATGACGGCAACCGCCATCAGCCGCGAAATGCACGTCAGTCCCAGTACCGTGGTCGGGATCCTGGATCGCCTGGAAGACAAGGGCCTGATCCGCCGCGAACGCGGCCGCGAAGACCGCCGCATCGTATTCGTCACGGCCACCGACGCGGGCCGCGACCTGGCGCAAGGCGCGCCGTCGCCGTTGCAAAAGCACCTGGCCGACGCGCTCAACGCCTTGCCCGAACTTGAACAGGCCACCATCACGCTGTCCCTGGAGCGCATCGTGGCGCTCATGGAACAGGACGGCCAGGCCGCCGTCGAGACGCATGGCGATGTGTCGTCGCCCATCCTTGAAGTGCCCACGGGCGGGGCACCCCCTGAATCGGGAATCGTTGCATGAAGAAAAACGAACTGGATACCCCAACCCTCTCAAGTGCCGTGGCGCCGGCGGTCAGCGCGCAGACCCATACCATGCGTCTGCCCGACCGCAAAGACGGCGCCGCCATCCACCGCCTCATTTCCGAGTGCCCGCCGCTCGACCTGAATTCCCTCTACGCGTACCTGCTCCTCGCTGAGCACTTCCGCGACACCTGCGTCCTGGCCGAAAGCGCCGGCGGACGCATCGACGGTTTTATCTCCGCATACGTGATCCCGGACCGGCCCGACACCTTGTTTGTCTGGCAGGTCGCGGTGCACACCCGCGCACGCGGCCATCGACTGGGCCGCGCCATGCTACGCGAGCTCTTGCGCCGCAAGGGACTCGAGCATGTCCGCTATCTCGAAACCACGGTGGGGCCTGACAACCAGGCATCGCGCCGCAGCTTTGCCGGCCTGGCCGGCGAACTCGGCGCCCACGTCTCCGAACAGCCGTTCTTCGACCGGCAACTGTTCGGCGGCGCGGACCATGACGACGAGATGTTGTTGAGGATAGGTCCGTTCGCCTTGCCGGCCCCCTAGGGGCGGCGCAAGCCCAGCGGTCTTATCGAATACCGGGATGGTTGGCCGATCCGGATGCGTCCGCGCACCCGGAAGGGCTCTGGCCGTCCGTCCACTTATGAGATGAAAGGGAGGATTAATCATGGACTTGAAGATCTTTGACCGGATGGAGTCGGAGGTACGGGGCTACATCCGGTCGTTCCCCGTGATATTCAGCCAGGCCAGGGGCTCGACCCTGATCGATGAGGACGGCACCGAATACATCGATTTCTTCAGCGGCGCCGGCACGCTGAACTATGGCCACAACAATCCTGTTCTCAAGGAAAAGCTGCTGGAGTACGTCCAGTCGGACGGCGTGGTGCATGGCCTGGACATGGCCACCAGCGCGAAGAAGCGTTTCCTGGAGACGGTGGACCGCGTGCTGCTCAAGCCGCGCAACTGGCAATACACCTTGCAGTTCACCGGCCCGACCGGCACCAACGCGGTGGAAGCCGCGCTGAAGATCGCGCGCCAGGTGAAGGGGCGTCCCAACGTCATCTCGTTCACCCATGGCTTTCACGGCGTGAGCGGCGGTTCGCTGGCGGTGACGGCCAACATGAAGTTCCGCGAGGCGTCCGGCTATGCCCTGGGCAACACCACCTTCATGCCCTACGACGGCTACTTCGGTCCGGACGTGGACACCATGGCCTACCTGGAGCGCATGCTGGAAGATCCCAGCAGCGGCATGGACAAGCCCGCCGCCGTCATCGTGGAAACGGTGCAGGGCGAAGGCGGCGTCAACGTGGCGACCCTGCGCTGGCTGAAGGAACTGGAAAAGCTGTGCAAGCGCCACGACATGCTGCTGATCGTGGACGACATCCAGGTCGGCTGCGGCCGCACCGGCACTTTCTTCAGCTTCGAGGCTGCCGGCATCCGCCCCGACATCATTACCCTGTCGAAGTCGCTGTCCGGCTTCGGCCTGCCGATGTCGCTGGTGCTGATGAAGCCCGAGCTGGACGTCTGGAAGCCGGGCGCTCATAGCGGCACCTTCCGCGGCAACAACCTGGCTTTCGTCACCGCGACCCAGGCGTTGGAAACCTATTGGGCCAATACCGCCTTCACCGCCGAGATCCAGCGCAAGGAGCGTCAGGTGCGCGACTGGCTGGAGAACCTGGTGCATAGCTATCCCAACGCCGGCCTGTCGGCGCGCGGCCGCGGCCTGATCCAGGGGCTGGTGTGCAACGCCACGCCCGCGCTGGCCAACCGCATCGCGCAGAACGCCTTCAAGAAGGGCGTCGTGATCGAGACCTCGGGCGCGCAGGACGAAGTGCTGAAGCTGCTGCCCGCCCTGACCATCGAGGAAGAACTGCTGAGCAAGGGCCTGGACGTGATCGAAGCCAGCGTCGCGGAAGCGCTCGCCGAAGAAGGGCAGTCCGCCCGCATCCTGAAATTTGGAGGAAAACGTCAATGATCGTACGCAATGTCAAAGATGTGATCGGCACCGCCGACGAAGTCCGCACCGACACCTGGGTCAGCCGCCGCGTGCTGCTGAAGAAGGACGGCATGGGCTTCTCCTTTCACGAGACCACCATCTTCCCGGGCGGCCGCACCCACATCCACTACAAGAACCATCTTGAAGCGGTGTGGTGCATTGAAGGCGACGGCTCCATCGAGACCATCGCCGACGGCAAGAAGTACGACCTGGGACCCGGCGTGGTCTACGCCCTGAACGAAAACGACGAGCACTGGCTGTGCGGCGGCAAGGAGCCGCTGCGCGTCATCTGCGTCTTCAACCCGCCGCTGACCGGCCAGGAAGTGCACGACAAGGAAGGCGTCTACGCCTTGCCCGAGGCCGAGGCCCAAGCGGCCTGACATACATACAAGGAGGTTCGCATGATCTCACCTGCACAGGATCCGTACGCCTCCCGTACGGATCGAAGTTCCGCCATCATTGCCCGCCAGGATCCGGTGGTCTATGAAAACGGCCAGTACGCCAGCGCATTGAATGCCGGCCAGGTCGAGCAATACGAGCGCGACGGTTTCATCCTGCTGGAGAACCTGTTCTCCGACGATGAAATCCGCGCCTTATCCACCGAGGTCGAGCGCATGACGCGCGACCCCTCGATCGTCCGCCGCGAAGAGTCCATCACCGAGCCCGGCAGCAATGCGGTGCGCTCGATCTTCATGGTGCACGTGCTCAACCCCATCCTGTCGCGCCTGGTGCGCGATCCGCGGCTGGTCAATGTAGCGCGGCAGATCCTGGGCTCCGAGGTGTACATCCACCAGTCGCGCGCCAACATGAAGCCGGGCTTCAAGGGCAAGGAGTTCTACTGGCACTCCGACTTCGAGACCTGGCACGTCGAAGACGGCATGCCGGCGATGCGCGCCCTCAGTTGCTCGGTGCTGCTGACCGACAACAATGAGTGCAACGGCCCTCTGATGTTGGTGCCCGGTTCGCATCGGCAGTTCATTTCGTGCGTGGGTGAAACGCCGAATGATCATTACAAGCAGTCGCTGAAGAAGCAGGAATACGGCGTGCCGGATCCGGTCAGCCTGCAACTGCTGGTGGAGCAGGGTGGCATCCGCTCCATGACGGCCAAGGCCGGCTCGGTGGTGTTCTTCGACTGCAACACGATGCACGGCTCGAACAGCAATATCTCACCCTGGCCGCGCGCCAACGTGTTCATGGTCTACAACAGCATGGACAACACCTTGAACCCGCCCAAGTACGGGCTGACGCCGCGTCCCGAGCACATCGCGACGCGCAAGGGATTCAAGGCAGTCACGCCGCTGGATACCCTGAAGCTGGTCGGGGGCTGAACCCCCTGTGTAAATGCCCAGGCGCTGCCTGGGCATTTTCTTGTGGGCCTCTGCTATTCTCTGCGCACTCCGCTACATTGAGATCTCGCACGCCATGTCCGCCCGCATCCTCAGCCTGCACATCTACCCGGTCAAATCCTGCGCGGGCATCGCGCTGGACGAATCGCCCATCGACCGCGCGGGGCTGTCCCATGACCGCCGCTGGATGCTGATCGGCGCCGATGACCAGTTCATGACGCAGCGGCAATGGCCCGCGATGGCGCTGATCCGCACGGCGCTTACGGCAGATACGTTGCGCCTGTCCGCGCCGGGCATGCCCGATCTGGACGTGGCCCTGGACGGCTCGGGACTCGAGCCAGAGGCGCAGTCCGTGGCCGTCTGGAGCGATACCACTTCCGGCCGGCGCGAAAGCGCGGCGGCTGGGCTGTGGTTTTCCGATTTCCTCAAGACGCCGTGCCGCCTGTACAAGGTGGATGCGGCCGCGCAACGCAATGCCAAGCCGGATTGGGTGTCGCGCTGGCTGGACGCGCATCCCGACCTGGCGGAACCGTTCGCGGGCCAGCACTGTTTCGGCTTTGCCGATGGCTTTCCGTTGCTGGTGGCCAACCAGGCCTCGCTGGACGATCTGAATGCCCGCCTGCTGGCCAAGGGCGTGGCGCCGGTGCCGATGGACCGGTTCCGCCCCAATATCGTCGTGCAGGGCGAATGGGAAGCCTTCGAGGAAGACCACACCGCCATGATCGAGGCTGCAGGGGTGAAGATGGCTTTCGTCAAGCCTTGCACCCGTTGCTCGATTCCCGATATCGACCAGAATACCGCCCAGCAATACGAAGAACCCGGCCGCACGCTGGCGGGCTACCGCAATCTGGAGATCGGCGTGGTGTTCGGCCAGAACGCCATCCTCGACGCGCCCGCAGGCGCGTGCCTGAAGGTGGGCGACGAGGTCGGAATCGAACTGGATTTCTGATCCCGCGCCCCGGCGCCCGCCGCCGGGGCCTCAGGCCGAGGACAGCTTCAGGCCTACCAGGCCGAGCACGATGAGGGCCACGCTGGCGATGCGCATCCAGCTGGTGGACTCGCCGAACAGCACGATGCCGGCCACGAAGGCGCCGATCGTGCCTATGCCCACCCATACCGCGTAGGCGGTGCCCAGCGGCAGGGATTTCATCGCCACCGCCAGCAGCCAGACGCTGATGGCCATGCCTCCGGCCGTGATGGCGGAAGGCCAGAAGCGGGTGAATCCGTGGGTATATTTCAGGCCTACGGCCCAGACGATTTCAAACAGGCCTGCGAGTACCAGGATGATCCAGGTCATTACGACTCCTACGCTTGTGTTGCCGGCTTGCCGCCGGCGCGAGGGGCCGTCCCCAGTATCAAACGCACCGGCCGTCCGGCCGCGCGCGGCAACGGGCCGTCCCGCTGCGGCAAAAATTATAGAATACCGGGTTCATACGGCAAAACCGGGTGCCGGGCATCACTCTTGCAACACTTCGCGTTCCGGGCCGCGAAACCAGGATATTTATCATGCAACGCATCATGCTGCGGGCAAAACTGCACCGCGTCACGGTCACCGAAGCCGACCTCCACTACGAGGGCTCTTGCGGCATCGACGAAGACTTGCTGGACGCTGCCGGCATGCGCGAGTTCGAACGCATCGAGCTCTACAACGTCACCAACGGTGAACGTTTCGACACCTACATCATCAAGGCGGCCCGCGGCAGCGGCGCCATCTCCTTGAACGGCGCCGCCGCGCGCCGCGCCCAGGTCGGCGACCTGATGATCATCTGCACCTACGGCCCCATGTCCGAGGCCGACTCGGCCACGCACAAGCCGCTGGTGGTGCTGGTGGACGACGCCAACCGCGTCAAGGAAATCCGCAAGTTCCCGGCCTGAGGCCGGGCCGGGTGGAGCGCCTCGCGAACGAGGCGCTCCGCTAACACCCTGAACCGTTTCATCATGAGCTTCCAGGTCATCATCCAACCCAGCCAGCACCAATTCCCCGTCGAACCCGGCCAGACCGTGCTCGATGCCGCGCTGGCCGCTGGCATCGTCCTGCCCTACAGCTGTCGCAACGGCGCCTGCTCGACCTGCAAGGGCCGCGTGGTGTCCGGGGAGTTCGACGCGGGGCAGTACCCCGCACAGATTCTTTCGCCCGAGGAGCTGGCCGACGGCTACACGCTGTTCTGCCAGGCCCGGCCTGAATCCGACATGGTGGTCGAATCCACCGAAGTCCGCCTGGCCAGCGACATCCAGATCCGCAAGCTGCCGTCGCGCGTGCAGACGCTGGAACGCGTGGCCCCGGACGTCACGGTGATCAAGCTGCAGCTGCCGGCGTCCGAGCAGTTCCGCTACTACGCCGGCCAGTACATCGAAGTCATCCTGAAGGACGGCCGCCGGCGCAGCTATTCGATGGCCGGCGCGCCGCATACCGGCAGCCCCCTCGAACTGCACATCCGCCACATGCCCGGCGGCGTGTTCACCGACCACGTGTTCGGCGCCGGCGACACGCAGATGAAAGAGCGCGAAATCCTGCGCCTGGAAGGGCCGTTCGGCTCCTTTTTCCTGCGCGAGGACAGCGACAAGCCCGTCGTGCTCCTGGCCAGCGGCACGGGCTTCGCCCCGGTCAAGGCCATCGTCGAGCATATGATCCACCACAGCATCAAGCGCCCCGTGGCCCTGTATTGGGGTGGACGCCGTCCGCACGACCTCTACATGGACGCGCTGGCGCAGTCGTGGGCGGGCATGCTGTCCGATTTTCGCTATGTGCCCGTGGTGTCCAATGCCTTGCAGGAAGACGGTTGGACGGGGCGCACCGGCTTCGTCCACGAAGCCGTCATGCAGGACATCGCGGACCTGTCGGGCCATCAGGTCTACGCCTGCGGCACGCCGCTGATGGTGGACGCCGCAAGGCGCGAATTCAGCGCTCAGAACGGACTGCCGGCGGACGAGTTCTACGCCGACGCCTTCACCTCCGAAGCGGACCTGGCCCGGGCCGCGCCCTAGTGTTGAGTAACAGGGCATGAGCGAGCAGGGGGGGAACGAACGGGCCTGGAAAGGTTTGTGACTTCCGCCCCTTTTTATTCCGTAGGCGCGGGCAAAGCGCCAGGGTAAACTGCCGTGGCAGCAGCTTGCCATGGATCGTGGACATAGGGTCGGCGATCCGAGTTGGCACGCAAGGAGCAATGCGGGCATGAAAGTAGCGGTATTGGGTGGCGGCATCATCGGAATCTCCAGCGCCTGGTGGCTGAACCAGGCCGGCCATGACGTCGTGGTCATAGATCGCTGCACCGGTCCCGCCCAGGAAACCAGCCTGGCCAATGGCGCCCAGATCTCGGTTTCCTATGCCGAACCCTGGGCCAACCCGCAAGCCCCGTTCAAGTTGCTCAAATGGATGTTCCAGGATGACGCCCCGCTGCTGTTCCGTCCGCAGCTGGACTGGCGGCAATGGATGTGGGGACTGTCGTTCCTGCGCGAGTGCCTGCCCAGCCGCCTGGCTCCCAATATCCGCGCCATGGTCCGCATGGCGGAATACAGCCGTGCGACCCTGCGCGGCATGCGCGCGGAACTCGGCATCCAGTACGACCACCTGGAACGCGGCATCCTGAATTTCTACCGCGATCCGCACGAATTTGAAAGCTCGCAGCGCGCCGCCGGCCTCATGCGCGATTTCGGCGTGGAGCGCCGCGTGGTCTCGGCCGACGAAGTCATCGCCATCGAGCCCGCGCTGGCGCCGCATCGCCAGACCATCGTCGGCGGCGATTACACGCCCGAGGACGAAAGCGGCGACGTGCACCTGTTCACCGTGGCGCTGGCCGAGCATTGCGCCCGGGCCGGCGTCGAATTCCGCTACAGCACGCGCGCCACGCGCCTGCTGACCGAGGGCGGCACGGTGCAAAGCATCGAAATCATCGAACCCGACGGCCGCTACGGCGTCGTGTCGGCCGATGCCTACGTCGTGGCGATGGGCAGTTTCAGTCCCTATCTGCTGCGGCCGCTGGGCGTGCCTTGCAATGTCTATCCGGCCAAGGGCTATTCCGCGACGTTCCCGGTCATCAAGCCGGACGCCACGCCTACGGTCAGCCTGACGGACAGCAGCCACAAGGTTGTTTTCTCGCGCCTGGGCGACCGGCTGCGCATGGCCGGAACCGCGGAGCTGTCGGGCTATTCCCGCAGCCTGAACACCGGCCGCTGCGAAGCCATGACCCGGCTGGCGCGCGAACTTTTTCCCGATGCGCTCGATTTCGAACGCGTCAGTTACTGGTCGGGCTTGCGCCCCTCCACTCCCTCAAACGTGCCCATCATCGGCCGCAGCCGTATTCCCAACCTGTACGTCAATACAGGACACGGTACGCTCGGTTGGACGATGGGCGTTGGCTCGGGCCGGGCATTGGCCGATCTGCTCAGCGGACGGCAGCCGGAACCGGAGTTTCCTTTTCTTGGTCTGTGAACCCATGAAGAATCTGCAATTGGCGGGCGTTGCCCGCGCGATGTTCGCCAGCCGGCGCGCATGGTTGTTCGGCGCCGCCATGGCGATGGCCGGCGCGGCGAATGCCGCCGCGGTCGACATCCAGGTCTGGCACACGCTGACCGACGCAAACAAGGCCGAGTTCGAAAAGCTCGCCAAGCAATACAACAAGGAGCAGGACCAGGTCCGCGTGACGCTGCGCGGCTTCGCCTCGCCCAGCGCGCTGGAACAGGAAGCCGTCTCGGCGGTGAAGGCCAAGAAGGGCCCGAACCTGCTGCAGCTGACCGACAATCATTCGCCTGAAGTCGTCGCCCAGCACAAGGCCGTGCTGCCGCTGTACGAACTGCTGGCCAAGTACCCGATCAAGGACCTGAACTGGTTCGTGCCGGCCACCAGCAGCTTCACGCGCGACAGCAAGGGCCGCCTGCTGGCCTTCCCCTGGATGGCCGAAGTGCCGGTGATGTTCTACAACACCGCCGCCTACAAGAAGGCCGGCCTGGATCCCAACAAGCCCGCGCGCACCTGGACCGCCCTGCAAGGCGAACTGCTGAAATTGCGCGACGTGGCCGACATCGACTGCCCCTACGCCTCCAGCGACCAGGTCACGGTCCACCTGGAGAACCTGGCGCCGATCAACAACCAGCAGTTCACCAGCAACAACAACGGGCTGGACGCGGTCACCAAGAAGTCGGCCGCGCCCGCCATGCAGTTCGACACGCTGTACATGCGCCATATCTCGCTGATGGTGAGCTGGAAGCGTTCGCTGCTGTTCATGGCGCATTCGGGCGACAATGCCAGCGACAAGCTGTTCGCCAAGGGCGAATGCGCCGTGCTGACGGCCAACACCGGCGCGTTCGGCCAGTTCCTTAACACCAAGTCGCTGTCCTTCGGCGTGGCGCCGCTGCCTTACTACGACCAGGTGACCAAGGACGGCGGCAAGCCGTTCGTGAGCGGTTCGGCGCTGTGGGCGCTGGAAGGCCATCCCCAGGCCGAGGAAAAGGCCACGGCGCAGTTCCTGGCCTGGCTGTCCAAACCCGTCATCGCGGCGGAATGGCATCAGCGCACCGGCTACCTGCCGCTGACCGAAGCCGCTTTCCGCGCGTCGGACGTGTCGTTCTATGAGCGCATTCCGGGCGTCCAGGCGCTGATTGCTTCAATGCGCGCCAACCCCACGGCGAATAGCCGCGGTTTCCGCATGGCCAACTACGAGCGCATCGAGCCTGTGCTGAACCAGCAGCTCAATGAAGCCTTCGAAGGCAAGGTGCCGCCGGTCGCGGCGCTGAACAACGCCGCCACGCAAGCGCGCAGCATCGCGGCGCAACGCTGATCCAGGCGGCGGCGCATACGTCGCCGCCTCCTGACGCAAGCCCGGTCTCAGGACCGGGCTTTTTTTTGGTCCGGCCGCCGCGCGACCAAACCATCCATGCGTACATGCCAGTCTGGCGACGCGCTGGCCGCTCGTCCACCATGCCTCTCATGCGTATCGATTCCGATGCGCCTTTTGCTCGCGGTGAGGCATGGTTCGTTTCTTCTTCCTGGCGGCAGGGCTGTCCTGCCTGGGGGCCTGCACAGGGGCCGGCAAGAGTCCGGCCGCATCCACATGGGAAGCCTCGCGGCAGGCTGCCCAAGGCTTCCGCTTCGACTGGCAGTTGTCCGGCGATCCCGCCGTTGCGCCGATGCAGGTGTTCGACGACGGCAAGGAAACCTGGCTGCAGTTCGCGCCGGGGCAGGCGTTGCCGGCGATTTTCGGTGTTGGCAGCGACGGCGAACGGGCCTTGCCGTACGTCAGGCGCGATCCCTACGTCGTGCTCGCAGGAGGCTGGAGCGGTCTGCTGTTTCGCGGCGGGCGCCTGATGGCCCGCGCGCAGCGTGTGCCGGCGGTCGCGGACGCCAGGCCGGCAGGTGGGGCGGGGACCAGGCCGCAGGATGAACCTGCGCCTCTGGCGCTGGCCGCCGCGGCCGAACGCATCGGCCCGGCGCGGCCTGCCGAGCCGGCGTCGCACGCCATCGGCGCGTTGCAAGCCGCCGGACCACTGGCCGGTGCGGCGTCGGCCGGCGCTACTGCACCGGCACCGATGGCGGCGCCGCAGCAGGTCTATCGCGCTGCTCCCCCGGACGCGACGCTGCGGGCCGTTCTCGCGCGCTGGGCAGACCTCGCCGGCTGGACCTTCCAGCCGCAGCACTGGGCCGTGGACGTGGACATTCCCTTGTCGGCTGCGGCCGAGTTCTCCGGCGATTTCAAGTCAGCCGTGCGCGAACTGCTGGGCGCCACCGAGCTCGCCGAAAAGCCCTTGCAGCCATGCTTCTACGGCAACCGGGTGTTGCGCGTGGTGCCGCTGGCGCAGTCCTGCACGCGCATGGCCGCGCCAGGGGGGGCTGCGGCATGATGCGGATACTGTGCTTGTCTGTCGTTGTCTCTGGCGTGTTGGGCGGCTGCGCGGCGTCGCAGCAGGCGGCGGATCAGCGCCTTGCGGCAAACACGCGTCAGGCCCAGGTGGCTGCCCACCAGCGGGCCTTTGTCGAAGGGCTGTCGGACCGTGCCGCGCGCGTTGCAGCCCAGGACGTCGCCACGCCGTGGCTTGCCGGCAAGCCACAGCCCCTGGCACGGGAAGTGGCGCTGCCGCCCGCATTGCGTGAGAACGTGCGGACCACCTTGATGCTGGCCGACGACGCCGACCTGTCTGCGCTGGCCCAGCGCCTGACGGCCGCCACCGGCATCGCAGTGCGGGTACGGCCGGATGCCTTGCTGCCGCTGGAATTGTTCCTACCTCGGCTGGCCGTCAACGGCGCCTTGTCCCTGCCGGCACCGGTCAGCCTGGAGGTCCGCGCTGGCGGGCAGCCGCTGGCCGACCTGCTCGACGCGCTGGCCGCGCGCTTCTCGGTGCATTGGCGCTACGAGCACAACGCGCTCGAGTTCTACCGCACCGAGACCCGCGTGTTCGATTTGCGCGCCTTGTCGCTGACCAGCAAGGTGGATGTCCGCCTTGGCCGCGAGGGCAGCCCGGAAGGTGAAGGCTTTGAGAGCACCTCCAACACGTCCTTGTCGGCGGGCCAGCACGATGCGGTGGCTATCCTGCGCGCCAACATCGCGCCGTTCCTGACGCGTTCCGGCGTGGTGGCCGACGCGGTCGAGGGCGCCACCTCGATCGTCGTCACGGACACCCCCGAGGCGCTGGAACGTGTCGCTCGCTACCTCGAGCGCGAGAACAAGGCGCTGACCCGCCGGGTCCGGCTGGTGTTCGAGGAAATCACCGTCGTCGCCAACGATGCCACCTCGGGCGGCATCGACTGGAACGTCGTCTACGCCGCGGCCGGGGCCGCAGCGCGGCTGGCGCTGCCGGGCGCGGGGGCGGGCGGGGGCAGCCTGGACGCTTCCATGGCCCGCGGTCCCTTCCAGGGCACGCAGGCCATTGTCTCCGCGCTCAGCACGATGGGAGCCGTCGTACGGCACAACAAAGTTCCCATCCTGACCCTGAACCGCCGTCCGGTCACGCACGCGGTAAGAACCACGTTCAGCTACATCGACCGGGTGCAGAGTACCGCCGTCCCCGGTACCACGGCGGGGGGCGCCAACGGCTCGCTGCCGGCGGTATCCATCAGCCAGAAGGAAGAGACGGTAGGTTCGTTCCTGACGTTGTTGCCGGATATCCAGGAGGACGGCCAGATCCTGCTGTCGCTCGCCTATGACAACGCGGTCGCGCAACCCCTGAAGACCATCACCTTCGGCGAGCGCGGCAACCAGGTGCAGGTGCAGCAGGTCACGATCGACGGCAACGGCACGGTGCAGCAGGTCGAGCTGCGTCCCGGCCAGCCCATCATCGTTTCCGGTTTCGACCGCAGCCAGGACCAGCATGACCGCCAACGGCTCGCGCCGGGGCTGCCGCTCATCGCGGGCGGCCTGGACAGCGCCTCCACGGAACGCATGACGACCCTGGTGCTGGTGACCGCCCAGGTCGAGGAAGGGTACTAGGCGTGGAACGGGTCCCTCTCTCTTTATTGCTTGACGTTCCAGACACGGGCCGCACCTTGGCATTCGGTTTGCGCTGGTTCGCCCTGATCGGCTCCAACATTCCCGCGCTGGCGCGTTCGCGCGGGCGCCGCTTGCGGGCCAGCCACTACGTGGTGGGCGGAGCGCCGGCCATGGTGGCCGGTTATGGCCGCGTGCGTCCGTCGTGGCGCGGCGGTTCGCGAGCGGGGCGGGGCGGGCATCGGCACATCCAGGCGGCCGCGCAACTGTATGCCCTGCTGTATCCGGATGGGGGCCACAGCCTGATCAGCCTGCCCGGCGGCGGGCACTGGTTGGTGGCGGCGCAGCGCGGCACCGTGCTGTCGCAGGCGGACAGAGTGTTCGCCACGCTCGACGAAGCCTTGCGCGAACAGGCGCTGTTGCGCGCCCGGCGGCCGGGGTTGCCGGCGCAGGAAGCCGACGAAGCCTGGGCCTTGCTGATGCAGGCGGCGGACCCCGCCGCGCGCCTGGCCGTGTTGTCGTCGCGCTGGGGCGAGCTGCCGCTGGCGTTCCGATTGTTCCTGGCCTGCGCGGGGGTTGCCGCCGTTGCTCCACAATTGTGGAACAGCTTGATAGCCCCATGGTCCGGCCGCGAACCACCCGTCCATGCCGATCCGCAGGGCTTGGCGCCGCAGCCGGATCCGTACCAGGTCCTGTTGCGAAGCACCGTGGTTCACGCTCCCGGCGAAGTCACCCGCCTGCTGGACGGTTTGGGCAGATTGCCGATACAGATGCGCGGCTGGGCGCTGAGCCGCGCGCGTTGCCTGGCCGCGGAGCAGGCCTGGAATTGTTCCGCTGTCTACGTCAGGGCTCATCCTCAGGCTGCCAACGACGTCCTGCACGCGCTGCGGCCCGTCGGCTGGCAGGTTTCATTTCAGCCTCTGGAGGAAGCCACGCTGTCTTGGCGCACGGCGTCCTCTCCGACATGGCTGGCGGATCTGGTTCTGCCCACCTCGCTGCAGCTCGACACCGGGCTGGTCGCCGCGTTGCAAAGGATGCGGGCGGCCTTTACTTCCGTCGTTCTGGCGACGGCATTGCCGTTGCCCTTGCCCATGCAGTCGCCGCCTGCCGCCGGCCAGGCTGGCGTCACATACGCGGCGCGGCCTGCCATCCGCAGCCGCGCCATCACCTTGCGGGGACCGCTGCGTTCCTTCGCGCTGCTGGATGGCGCCATCGTGGCGGCCAAATGGTCCCGCCTGTCGCTGGACATCCAGGCGCAACCCCGGCCGAGCCTCGTCTCCAGCACGCTGGTTGCCGAACTACAGGGAGAAATCTATGAACACGAATAGGGGCGGCGGCGCGCGCCCGCACCTCGCGGCGGGCTTCATCGGGCGCCTGCTCGTGTCAGCCGCGCTGGTGCCTGCCGCCCACGGCCAGCCGGCGCCGCAGGCCGAGGAACCGCGACCGTGGCCAGAGACCGAAACCGTGCGCGCCTTGCTGCGCGCGGATGCGGCGGCTGCCCTGGCGGACTGCCGGGTCCCCGGCCTGTGCCGTCAGGGATCCGAGTTCGCGGCGTCGGTAGCGCCACCCGCCAGGGCCTCCGACGAGATCCGGGTAATGGCGATTTTCGGTCTTGCGCGGCGCTTGAGCGTCGATATCGCCATCAATGGTGCCGTACTCCGCTATCAAGCGGGTAGGGGCGAACCTGTCGCGGGAGCCGTCGACAGCCGCGCTTACCTGTTGCTGGCCATCGACGATAGCTGCGTGAGGTTGCGCCGCGGCGATACCGAACGCACAGCTTGCGTCGATGCGGGCAGGGGGCAGCCATGACCGTGCATGCCCTTCAGCCCGTCGCGACGCATGCCGATGTGGGGCTTCCCACGGTGGCGGGCTGGGAGCCGCCCCAGCTTCAAACGCCTGAAGACATCGCCCGCCTGCAGCCGGCATTCGCGCGGCCGCTCGGGCGCGACTTCGATCTCGCCGCGCTCGCCGGCAGGTTGTGTCCCGTGTTGCTGGAAAGCGGCGAGGTCGCTGTGTTCGCCGTAAAGGACTACACACTGGGCGATCAGATCGACGAGGTCGAGCGCATGGTGCTGGCGCGCGGCTATCGGCTGGCGCGCGTGCCGCGCTATCAGCTGCCCGCGCCGCTGCTGTTGATGATCGCCCGCGGGCAGTTGGCGGCGCCAGCGTTGGCCGGACGCGGCAAGCAGCGGCAGGAGGAGCGAGCCTCGGCCCTGGCCGCGATGTTCCTCGACATCGTGGGCTGGGGCGTGGCGCAGGGAGCGAGCGACGTGCACATCAACGTCAACCGGCGCCGTGCCGCCTGCGAGATTCGCTACACCATCGGCGGGGAATACGTGGGCACGGAACGATTTGCGGGCCTGTCCAACGCGACGCTGCTGGAGGTCCTGGCGGTGGCCTGGATGGATGTCAAGGGAGGCAACGGCGCGGTGTTCGACCCGGCGCTCGAGCAGCAAGGGCGCATCGGGCTGGACATCGATGGCGTACCCATCGTGCTGCGCTGGGCTTCACTGGCCGCCGATGCCGGGCCTTCGGTCTGCCTGCGCATCTTGCGACTGGACGCGACCGCCAACGCCGATCTGCTGGCCTTGGGCTATCTGCCCACGCAGGTGGAAATCCTTGCCCGGGCGCGCGAGCGCGAAGGCGGAGCCATCGTGCTGGCAGGCGTGGTCGGCTCCGGCAAATCGACCACCATCGCGACGCTGATGCGCGGCATCGCGCCCACCCGCAAGGCCATCACGCTGGAGGATCCGGTCGAATACGTCATCGACAATGCCTTGCAGAACACGCTGGGAGGGGCTCTGGCGGAATCAGCCTGGCCGGCGTTCGACGCCAAGCTCAAGACCATCAAGCGCTCGGCGATGAATGACCTGCTGATCGGCGAGATCCGGGACATGGACACCGGCCGGGCGTTCATGGACCTGGCCGGCTCCGGCGTCAGCCTGTACACGACCACCCACGCCGCTGGCGCCGTGCTGATACCCGAACGCTTGGCATCGGATTCAATCGGCGTGTCGCGAGATTTTCTGGCTACGCCCGGTATCCTCAAGCTCTTGGTCTACCAGACCTTGCTGCCGCGCCTGTGCAGCCATTGTTCGCTGCCCGTGGACAGTTTGTGGTCCAGAGCCGCCGACGGCGGCAAGCGCCCGGACTGGCAGGCATGGTCGAAGCGGATGCAGCAGGAGTTCCTGCTGGATCTCGCCACGCTCAGGGTCAGGAATGCGGCGGGTTGCAGCGCTTGCAGGCGGCCGCAACTGCCTGAGTTGAACGGCATCTCCGGCCGCAGCGTGGCAGCAGAAATGCTTGAGCCCGAGCGTGTCGAAGGTTTTTTTGAGCGCGTGCGCGCACGCGACAACGTCGGGCTCAAGCGCCTGGCCGAGGCCGCCGGCCCTACGGTCTGGCGCAGCGAGACTGCGCGCGGCGCATCGGCGCGGGACTGCGCTCTGTACAAGGTCAGCTGCGGAGAAGTCGATCCTCGTTCCCTGCTGCGCCGCTTCGATTTTCCAGCGCCCGTGCCTGCGCGCGGCGTCGGCGCCGGCGGGGGCGGTCATGGCTAGATCGTTGCTGCCGCATTTTTCCTTCAGCCCCTCCTCCGGCCGGACCTTGTTGTTGCGCCTGGACGCGCTGCGCTTTCGTGCGGGGCGAGCTGACTATTACGAGTACCTTGCAGACCTGGTCGAAGGAACCCAGGGCCGCAAGAATCTGCGCGCCGTCTTCGAGGATGACGCGAGCCGTCATGGCGAAGATACCGTGCGCGGTCGGCTGTCGAGACATTGGGCGGGCATGTACCTGGAGGCCGGCGGCGATCTGGGCGCGGCCTGGGCGGACACGCTGCCGTCCAGCGAGTGCGTGCTGCTCAGCTGCGTGCAGGAAGAGGGCGGCGATCTGTCCGCCGCGTTGCGGGATGTGGCGCGGGCCGTGCGCTTGGCGTCGGATGCGTGGCTGGCGCTGGTCTCGGTCGCGGCGGCGGGCCTCGCGGCTGCGGCTGTCGCATTCTCCTTGCTATGCGCAATTCCCTTTTTCAGCGTGCCGCGCTTGCAGCAGGTATTCCAGGCCGTGCCGGCGGAGGATTATGGCCGGCTGACCCGCGCGCTGTTCGCCTTGGCCCAGGGCCTGCGGCAATGGCTGGCCTTGTGGCTGGTGCTGTTGTCGGGCCTGGTCTTGCTGAGCCTGTGGTCGTTGCCGCGTTACACGGGCGCTGCGCGGTCGCGGCTGGACCGCTGGCTGCTGTGGCGGCTCTACCGGGATTTCCACGCCATCCGCTTTCTCGCTCTGCTGGCCGTGCTGGTCAGGCAGCACGGCGCGGCCGACACCCGTTTGCGGCGCGCCCTGGCCGTGCAGGCCCGCGATGCCGCGCCCTGGATGCATGGGCATCTGCTGGACATGCTGGGGCGGATAGACGGCGGCCAGACCGGTCCGGAGATCTTCGGCACGGGTCTGCTGGACGCGGACACATGGTGGTACATGGCCGACATGATGGATGCCCTGGGCATGGAGGCCGGACTGGCGCAGGTGCGGCTGCGCGTCGAATCGCGCCTGTTGGCGCGCGTGCGCCGCCAGGCATCGGTGTTGCGCTGGGCGTTGCTGCTCTCGTCCGTGGGCGCCGTACTGGGCATCACGCTCTGGCATTACGGCGTGATCGATGAACTGCGCCTGGCGCTGACTAATTTCTATGCCAGCCAATAGGGGCTGCATCAGGCACGCGGCGCCAATCGGCCCTCGCGCTACATTTCACGAGGAAAGCAACCATGCACTACGTACACGCAATCCCGTTCCGCGCCAGCCGGCAGCGCGGCTTTTCGTTGATGGAGGTCTCCATCGTCACCGCCATCGTCCTGTTGATTGCGATCGTCGGCATTCCGGCCATCGGCGCCTACGTCGTTGAGAACAAGGTGCCCAAGGTGGGAGAGGAATTGCAGCGTTTCATTGCCAGCATGAAGACTAATGCGCAGGGGGGCGGGGTCACTCCGTATGCCGGCCTGGACACCGGCGCCATGGCCAATGCCTTGCGGGAGTCCAGCGTGCTGGCCATCGATGGGTCCGGGGGCGCGGCGCGCATCGCCCATGGCCTGGGCGGCAGCGGCGTGGGAGGCAATGGGGTGGTCGAGGTCGCTGCCGCCTCGTTCGGCAGCGCGGGACAGGGTTCCGCGTTCTCCATCAAGCTGACCAACGTCAGCCAGGCGGCATGCCCATCGTTGGCCTCGGTGCTGCAACGGATGTCGGAGACCATCTCGATCGGTGGAGGGGGCGGCGGCCTCAGGCTTGTGAAGGACGCGTTTGCGACGCCCAGCGTGCCTTACCGGGCGGCCCTGGCCCAGGCGCAGTGCAGCCCGGGCGACGTCAACACCTTCGTATTCGTCGCAAAATGAGCCCGCCGCTGTGGTGCATGACGGCTCGATCGGGTGCCGCCGCGGCTTTGCGTCAGCGCGGGTTCTCATTGCCGGGCCTGGCGGTGACGTTGGCCTTGAGCGCCATGGTGGCCATCTGGGCGTCCGGTCAGGTGGTGCAGCGGATCGAAGACGCAGCAGCCCGTGCCTCCGGCGTATGGTTGACGCAGATCCGCCTGGCGCTAACCGAGGTGTTGGTTCGGCATTCCGCCATCCTTGCCAAGGGGGATTTGCCACGTAGCGAACAGGGGGTTCCACTGTTCGCGGACCCGCTTGCGCCCACCGTGGGCGAATTGCGCGGCCTGGGGCTGCTGCCGGCCGATTTTCCCGAGCGGTCCGCCATGGGTTTTTCGGCGCAGATCCAGATCGTCAGGTCGCAGGCATGCCCGGGCGAACGCTGTCGGATGGATGGACTGGTCTACAGCGCCACGCCGTTGTTGAAAACGGGGACGCAATCCATTGACTTGACCGGCATCGCTGCCCTTATCGATGCGGCCGGCGGCTATGGCGGGGCGGTGTGGCCGGCGTCGCCGGGTCTGGTGCGCGGCGCGGCGTTCAGTTTCGCCAATCCGGCGGCGTCCGGAGGGGCGGCCTACGCGCCGGGCACGCTCGCCCTGTGGGCGGGAGCGGACGCTGGCGGTCCTGATCTGGACCGCTACGTCAGGATCCGGGATACGCGCGATCCGCAGCTGCAGGGGGAACTGAGCGTCGCGTCCTCGGCGCGGGTGGGCTCGCATCTTACAGTCGGCGCGCGCGCCAGCGTGGGACAGCCATGCAGTGTCGCCACCGGCGCCATGGCCACCTCGGAGCAGGGAGAGCTGCTGACATGCCAGTCCCAGGCCTGGGGGCCCGCAAGCGGCGGCTTCGGCGGGGCATACAGCGTCAACAGCCCATTGGGTTGCTACCATTACAGCGGCACGTCCACTGCGAATCCCCGGACTGGCGAGTGCTCATGCCCCGCCGGCTACAAGGCCGTGATTGTTTCAGCGGGCGGTAAATGGACCGAGACGGAAGGCTGGACCACAGGCTACGTCTGCGTGCGCTGAGTCTGCCGCAAGGCCTCTTTTCCTGGGATCCCCGCCAACCCTCTATAATCAAAAATTCGCCTAAATTCTGCTTCGCCCACGATGAAATCCTCCGAGATTCGCCAGCAGTTTCTGCAATTCTTCAAGTCCAAGGGACACACCATTGTTCCCTCGTCGTCGCTCGTCCCGGGCAACGATCCGACTTTGCTCTTCACCAATTCGGGCATGGTCCAGTTCAAGGACGTCTTTACGGGCAAGGAATCGCGGTCCTATACGCGTGCCACCTCGTCGCAGCGCAGCGTGCGCGCCGGCGGCAAGCACAACGACCTGGAGAACGTGGGCTATACCGCCCGCCACCATACGTTCTTCGAAATGCTGGGCAACTTCAGCTTCGGTGACTACTTCAAGCGCGACGCCATCCAGTACGCCTGGGAATTGCTGACCCAGGTCTACAAGCTGCCCGCCGAAAAGCTCTGGGTCACGGTCTACCAGGAAGACGACGAAGCCTACGACATCTGGGCCAAGGAAGTCGGCGTGCCGGCCGAGCGCATCATTCGCATCGGCGACAACAAGGGCGCGCGCTACGCGTCGGACAACTTCTGGCAGATGGCGGACACCGGTCCTTGCGGCCCGTGCTCGGAAATCTTCTATGACCATGGTCCCGAGATCTGGGGTGGCCCCCCGGGATCGCCCGAGGAAGACGGCGACCGCTACATCGAGATCTGGAACCTGGTGTTCATGCAGTTCGAACGCGATGCCGCCGGCAACATGCCGCGCCTGCCGCGTCCCTGTGTCGATACCGGCATGGGTCTGGAACGCATCGCCGCCGTGCTGCAAGACGTGCATTCCAACTACGAAATCGATCTGTTCCAGCACCTGATCGCTGCCGCCGCGCGCGAAACCGGCATCAAGAACCTGGAAGACAACTCGCTCAAGGTCATCGCCGACCACATCCGCGCCTGCTCGTTCCTGATCGTCGATGGCGTGATCCCCAGCAACGAAGGCCGCGGCTATGTGCTGCGCCGCATCGTCCGCCGCGCGCTGCGCCACGGCTACAAGCTGGGCCAGACCAAGCCGTTCTTCCACCGCCTGGTGCCCGACCTGGTCGCCGAAATGGGCGAGGCCTATCCGGAACTGGCCGCCACGGCCGAGCGCGTCGCGCAGGTGCTCAAGCAGGAAGAAGAGCGCTTCGGCGAAACGCTGGAACACGGCATGCGCATCCTCGACACCGCCCTGGCCAACGTGCCCAAGGGCGGCCAACTGGACGGCATGACCCTGTTCACGCTGTACGACACCTACGGCTTCCCGGTGGACCTGACCGCCGACATCTGCCGTGAACGTGAAGTGGACGTGGACATGGCCGGCTTCGAGGTCGCCATGGAACGCCAACGCGACCAGGCGCGCGCCGCCGGCAAGTTCAAGATGGCCGAAGGCCTGAGCTACGAAGGCGCTGACACGCGCTTCGAAGGCTACGAAAAACTCGAACTGGATGGCGTCAAGGTCACGGCCCTGTACGTCGACGGCACGCAGGTTCAGCAGGTCAAGGCAGGCCAGAGCGCGGTCGTCGTGCTGGACGCGACTCCGTTCTACGCGGAGTCGGGCGGCCAGGTCGGCGATACCGGCCTGCTGGAAGCCGACGGCGTGCGTTTCGCCGTGGCCGATACCCTGAAGATCCAGGCCGGTGTGTTCGGCCACCACGGCGAGCTGGAGTCCGGCACGCTGTCGGTGGGCGATACCTTGCTTGCACGCGTCGACGCGGTCCGCCGCGCCCGCACCGTGCGCAACCACTCGGCCACTCACCTCATGCACAAGGCGCTGCGCCAGGTGCTGGGCGCGCACGTGCAGCAGCGCGGCTCGCTGGTGGATCCCGACAAGACCCGCTTCGACTTCGCCCAGGATGCGCCGCTGACCGCCGAGCAGATCGCTCGCGTCGAAGCCATCGTCAACGCCGAGATCCTGGCCAACCAGCCCACCGTGGCGCAGGTCATGGCCTACGACGATGCCGTCAAGGGCGGCGCCATGGCGCTGTTCGGCGAAAAATACGGCGACACGGTCCGCGTGCTCGACATCGGCTTCTCGCGCGAACTCTGCGGCGGAACCCACGTCAGCCGCACGGGCGACATCGGCCTGTTCAAGATCGTGTCCGAAGGCGGCGTGGCCGCTGGCGTGCGTCGCATCGAGGCCATCACTGGCGATAACGCGCTGGCCTGGGTGCAGAACCAGAACGCCTTGCTGACCCAGGTTGCGGGCATGCTGCGCAGCACGCCCGCGGACCTGCCGGCGCGTATCGCGCAGGTGCAGGAACAGGTCAAGAGTCTCGAGAAGGATCTGGAACAGTCGCGCAACAAGCTTGCCGCCAGCGCTGGCAATGATCTGGCGACCAGCGCCGCGGTCGAGGTCAAGGGCATCAAGGTCCTGGCCGCCAGCATCGGCGACGTGGATCCCAAGGCATTGCGCGGCATGGTCGACAACCTGAAAGACCGCCTGAAGCCTGCTGTCGTGCTGCTGGCCACGGGTTCGGCCGATGGCAAGATCAGCGTGGTGGGTGGCGTCACCGCCGACCTGACCGGCCGCGTCAAGGCGGGCGATCTGGTCGGCTTCGTCGCGGCCCAGGTGGGCGGCAAGGGCGGCGGCCGTCCCGATATGGCCATGGGCGGTGGCACGGACTTGGCAGCCTTGCCCGCGGCGATCGCCAGCGTGCAGAAATGGGTGGACGAGCGTCTGTGATGAGCGGGGCGGATACCAGCCTTGATGGCGGCGCGCAGGCGCCGTCCTTCGAGCACGAAGTCGATGCCAGCGGCCTGACCTGCCCCTTGCCTATCCTGCGCGCCAAGAAGGCGTTGGCGCAGATGGCCAGCGGTGAGGTGCTGCGGGTCATCACCACGGATCGCAATGCGATCCGCGACTTCCAGGCGTTCGCCCGCCAGACCGGCAATGTGCTGGTGGCGCAACAAGAGGTTGATGGCCACGGGGTGCATTTCCTGCGGCGGCGCTGACCGGTTGCCGGTAGTACACGCCACGTAGAAGGGCCCGCCGCAAGGCGGGCCCTTTCGCATGGGTGGAGCCCCTGCTTACTTGCGGATGGCCGCCGCGACTGCCCGGGTAATGGTGAAATCCACCAGGTCGCCTTCCTTCAACTGCTGCAGGCGTGCCTGCAGGGCCGGATCCTGGACCTGGATGGTACGCATGCCGCCTTGTGGACCCTTCAGCGTCACCAGGTTGGCGCTCTTGTTGATGTGCCAGATCTCGGCGGTGATGGTGGTCTGGCGTCCGGCAGCGCCGCCAGGCATGGCTCCCTTGGCGCTGCGGGTTGCCGCGGTTTCGGTCTTGACCTCCGGAATGCCAGATCCGGCCGGGCGCACGTCCACCGCTACCGACTCGTAGTAGTCGAGCGTCAGCGTGTCGCCGGGCTTGATCTGCTGGAAGTTGCGGATATCGGGGCCAGCCTGAATGTCTACGCTATTGCCGTTTTCGCCCTGCAGCGTGATGGTCCGGGTGGCCGGGTCCACAGCGGTGACCTTGCCGGAGGCGGTCGTCAGGGCTGCTCCCATGACACGGGCCGAAGCTGCAAGCGGCATGGCCAAAGCGCCCGCCAGCAGGCCCGCCAGGGCCAGGCGCGCAACAGGGGTGAAGACTGATTTCTGATTCTTCATGGTGGTGCACCCTCCGGTTAGAGGAAGTTGGGGGAAAACCGCTGGAAAAAGCAGAGACAGGCGGCAGGTGGGCCGCCATTAAGGGGATGGCTTGAAGCAGGTGCGGTGGCGGCGCCGTGGACAGGCGGCAGGGGGGATCGAAGCGCGGGGTCTTGCGTAGGTCGACATAAAACCGATCTCCTCAATCGGGCTATTTCTTCACACGCACTGAGTTCTGACGCACTAAGACAGGCACGAGGGGGGCAGGGCGGCTACACTTGGCACTGCGGCGCGGGCCCCGGCCCGTGTGTTTGTAGAATACCTGGATGTGGTGTTTTAGGATACAAATCGCGCCGCTACGCACAATTCGGCACTGCCATTTGCCAGCAGGCTTGTTTAAGTGCTAGAATTTCCCGTTTTTCACAACTAATTCAAGGGATTACCTATGGTGGTGATTCGCCTGGCCCGCGGTGGGTCCAAGAAGCGTCCGTTTTACAACCTGGTGGCCACCGATTCGCGTAACCGTCGCGACGGCCGTTTCATCGAGCGCGTGGGTTTCTACAACCCCGTAGCCAGCGAAGGCACGGAAAACCTGCGCATTGCGCTGGATCGCGTGCAACACTGGACCGGCAACGGCGCCCAACTGTCGCCTGCTGTCGAGCGTCTGGTCAAAGAGTACTCGGCCAAGGTTTCCGCCGCGGCTTAATTGCCTGCGTCGCTTACCGAGCCCTGAGCTTTACTGCGCTTAAAAGCTGCCATTCATAGCTGCTTCATAGTTACCAAGAGCACGATACATGCCTGATGCCGCAACCTCCAACGCGGCGCCGACGGATTTGATCGAGCTGGGCCGCATCAGTGCAGCCTACGGTGTGAAAGGCTGGGTCAAGGTGCAGCCACATTCGGCCAATGCCGAAGTGCTGCTCTCAGCATCTCAATGGTGGTTGACTCGCCCTGTGCCTGAACTGGCGCGGGGCGTTGTCGCGTCTGCGCCTGTCGCATACAAGGTCGTGCAAGCCCGTTCGCAAGGAGCCACCGTGGTGGCTCAGCTGGCTGGCATTGCGGACCGCGATCAGGCCGAAGCCCTGCGCGGTTGTTCCGTGCAGGCGCCGCGGGGATCCTTTCCCGCGCCCGAGGAAGACGAATACTACTGGGTCGATCTCATCGGTTGTGCGTTGTACACCAGCGCCACTGGCGAACCTGCGCTGCTGGGCGTGGTCGACGAGGTCCTCGACAACGGCGCTCATGCCGTTCTGAGGGTCTTGCGCCAACGGGTGGGGGCTGAAGGCCCCGAGCCCATCCTGAACGCCAAAGGCCGGCCCGCCGAAATGCTTGTTCCGTTCGTGCGCGCGCACATACACGCCGTCGATTTGTCAGCTCGCCGCATAGACAGCGACTGGCCGGCGGATATTTGATGCGTATAGACGTCGTTACGCTCTTTCCCGAAATGTTCGGGGTAGTGCGGGACCTGGGTGTCACCGGCCGGGCGCATGCCCAGGGCCGGTGGTCCCTGCATGCCTGGAATCCTCGTGATTTCACGCACGACGTGCACCGCACCGTGGACGACCGCCCCTACGGCGGCGGCCCCGGAATGGTGATGATGGCGGGGCCTCTGGAAGCCGCCGTCAATGCCGCCCAGGACGCGCGCGCAGCGCTTGGCCTGGGCCGCGCCCCTGTTGCGCTGCTGGCTCCGGTCGGCCGGCGCTACGATCAGGCGGGCGCCGAATCCCTGGCGGCAAGCGAGGGTCTGATCCTCATTTGCGGCCGCTACGAAGGCGTGGATCAGCGTTTCATTGCGCGCTGCGTCACGCAGGAAATCTCGCTGGGCGACTTCGTGTTGTCGGGCGGGGAAATTGCCGCGCTCGCCGTGATCGACGCCGCGGTGCGCCTGTTGCCCGGCGTGCTCAACGACGGCGAATCCGCGCTGCAGGATTCCTTCAACGACGCGTTGTCCGGCCTGCTGGATAGTCCGCACTACACGCGCCCCGAGGTCTACCAAGGCGAGCCCGTGCCGGCGCCTCTGCTTAGCGGGCATCACGCGAACATCGCCCGTTGGCGGCGCGAGCGTTCGTTGGAGCTGACCGTTGCCCGGCGTCCCGAACTGATCGAGGCTGCTCGCGCAAAAGGGGTGTTGACCCTGGCCGACGAGCGCTTTCTGGCCGAGTTGGCGGGTACTCCGCTGCCGGAGCCGGTCAAGCGGCGGCGGCCATCTCGGCCCAAGCTGCCCAAGGCCTCCTGAAACTTCTTCGACTGCACGTTTGCCGGCGATCCTTGCGCCGCGCATGTCTTGCCGCGGCAGGCAAACAAAAACCCCGGAACAAAATTCCGGGGTTTTTGCTTCCAGCGTAGCGATGGGGCTTAGTTGCCCAGCTTGACGCGCTGTTCGCGCACCTTCTGCAGCGTCTCGCCGAACTGCGCCATGCGCGCCTTTTCCTGCTCGACCACGGCAGCCGGCGCGCGCTCGACAAAGCTGGCGTTCGACAGCTTGCCGTTGGCCTTGGCGATTTCGCCTTCCAGGCGCGCGATTTCCTTGTCCAGCCGCACGCGTTCCGCCGCCACGTCGATTTCGACGTGCAGCATCAGGCGGCTGTTGCCCACGACCTGGACCGGCGCTCCGGCGTCGGGCAGGGTGTCGAGCACCTCGACCTGGCTCAGCTTGGCCAGCGCGGCCAGGTACGGCGCGTTGCGGGTGAGGATGGGCGCATCGCCCTGGGCGCACAGCGGCACCTTCTGCGCGGGCGACAGGTTCATCTCGCCGCGCAGCGCGCGCACGGCTTCGACCTGGGCCTTGAGCTCGGCGACATCGGCTTCGGCGGCGGTGTCGACCGCGGCGGGGTTGGCCTGCGGGTAGGGTTGGACGCTGACGCTGTCGGCGACGCCTTCCTTGCGCTTGCCGGCCACCACCGACACCTTTTGCCAGAGTTCTTCCGTAATGAACGGAATGATCGGGTGCGCCAGGCGCAGCACGCCTTCCAGCACGCGGATCAGCGTGCGGCGCGTACCCAGCTGCTGGGCCGGCGTGCCGGTCTGGATCTGCACCTTGGCCAGTTCCAGGTACCAGTCGCAGTACTCGTCCCACACGTAGCGGTAGAGCGAATTGGCGATGTTGTCGAAGCGGTAGTCGGCAAAGCCGCGCGCCACGTCGGCCTCCAGCGCCTGCAGTTGGCTGACGATCCAGCGGTCCACGAAGGACGTTTCGCCGGTTTCCGGGCCGGTCAGGTCGTGGCCTTCGGTGTTCATCAGCACGAAGCGCGTGGCGTTCCACAGCTTGTTGCAGAAGTTGCGGTAGCCTTCGCAGCGCTTCAGGTCGAAGTTGATGTTGCGGCCCAGCGTGGCGTAGGCGGCCATCGTGAAGCGCAGCGCGTCGGTGCCGAAGGCGGGGATGCCGTCCGGGTACTGGCGGCGCGTGGCTTTCTCGATGGCGCCCGCCTGTTTCGGATTCATCAGGCCGTAGGTGCGCTTGGCCACCAGGCCGTCCAGGTCGATGCCGTCGATCAGGTCGACCGGATCCAGCGTGTTGCCCTTGGACTTGCTCATCTTCTGGCCGTCGGCATCGCGGATCAGGCCGTGCACGTAGACGTGCTTGAACGGGATGTGGCCGGTCAAGTGGGTGGTCAGCATCACCATGCGGGCGACCCAGAAGAAGATGATGTCAAAACCCGTGACCAGCACGCTGGACGGCAGGTAGCGCTGCAGGTCGGGGGTGTTTTCCGGCCAGCCTAGCGTGGTGAAAGGCACCAGGCCCGACGAGAACCAGGTATCCAGCACGTCCGGGTCGCGCTTGAGCTCGCCGGTCACGCCGGCCGCGCGGGCCTGGGCATTGGCTTCGGCTTCGTCGTGCGCCACGAAGATCTGGCCGTCCTCGGAGTACCAGGCGGGAATCTGGTGGCCCCACCAGAGCTGACGCGAAATGCACCAGTCCTGGATGTTGTTGAGCCACTGGTTGTAGATGGTGGTCCAGTTGTCCGGGTAGAACTGGATGCGGCCGTCGGCCACCACTTCCAGCGCAACCTCGGTAATGCTCTTGCCCGGGTTCAGCGTGCCTTCGGGAGCGGGCTTGCTCATCGCCACGAACCATTGGTCCGTCAGCATCGGCTCCAGCACGACGCCGGTGCGGTCGCCCTTGGGCTGCATCATCTTGTGCGGCTCGACCTTGACCAGATAGCCTTCGACCTCCAGCTGCGCCACCACGGCCTTGCGCGCCTGGTAGCGTTCCATGCCCTGGAATTGCTTGGGGCCGTTCTCGTTGACATGGGCGTCCAGCGTGAAGATCACGATCAGGGGCAGATCGTGGCGCATCGCGCAGGCGTAGTCGTTGAAGTCGTGGGCGCCGGTGATCTTCACGCAGCCCGTGCCGAATTCGGGGTCGACGAAATCGTCCGCAATGATGGGGATGTTGCGGTCGCACAGCGGCAGTTCCACTTCCTTGCCGACCAGGTGCTTGTAGCGCGGGTCTTCGGGGTGGACGCACAGGGCGCCGTCGGCCAGCATGGTTTCCGGGCGGGTGGTCGCGATGGTCAGGCCGCGCAGCGTGACGGTCTGGCCGTCCTTGTCGACGATGGTTTGCGGGCCGTCGACGAAGGGGTAGAGGATGTGCCACATGTGGCCGTCGGTTTCCTCGGACACCACTTCCAGGTCGGACACTGCCGTCAGCAGCTTCGGATCCCAGTTGACCAGGCGCTTGCCTCGGTAGATCAGTCCCTGTTTATGCAGGCGCACAAAAGTTTCCACCACGCCGCGCGACATGCGCTCGTCCATGGTGAAATATTCGCGCGGCCAATCGGCCGAGGCGCCCAGGCGGCGGACCTGCTCGGTAATGGCATTGCCGGATTTTTCCTTCCACTCCCACACCTTTTCCACGAATTTTTCGCGGCCCAGGTCGTGGCGGGAAACCTTCTGGGCGTCCAGTTGTCTCTCAACCACGATCTGCGTGGCGATGCCGGCGTGGTCGGTGCCGGGAATGAATACGGTGTCGTCGCCGAGCATCCGGCGGTAGCGCACCAGGCCGTCCATGATGGTCTGGTTGAAGGCATGGCCCATGTGCAGGGTGCCCGTCACGTTAGGAGGCGGGAACTGGATGACGTAGGGCTGGCTTTCGGTCCCCGTTTTTACATGTTGCCCTGCCTGGAAGTACCCGCGCTTGTCCCACTCGGCGTACCAGCGGGATTCCAGCGCGGAGGGTTCGAAGCTCTTGGAGAGTTCCTGGGCGTCGCTCGCGGCATTCGCGGCGTTCGGGGGGGCAGCTTGAGTCATTGCAGGGTTCCGGCAAACAGGGGCGCCCGAGCTAAGGGTGCGGGCGGCAAACCGCACATTTTAAGATGTAATGCGGTCTTCTCAGCGTGTTAGAATACCGGGTTACTGTAAACCTTTTAGAAGTCCCTGAATTCATTGAGGATTCCGGGCGAGTCCAACAGGTAGGCAGTGTCGAATCCCTGCCTTGGCCTAGTGGTTCGGGACGGCCCGAAACAAGCATGCGTTTCGGACCTCCTGCGCGCCAACAGCGCGATGACGCTTCAAGGGTGACACCGACAAGCGCAGAGCCACGCCAGGCAATTCATCAGAAACCAAGTCAGAAATCAGTTTTCGGAGTTCTTATGTCCATTCAACGCACCCTCTCGATCATCAAGCCCGACGCCGTCGCCAAGAACGTCATCGGCCAGATCGTCGGCCGTTTCGAGCAAGCTGGCCTGAAGGTCATCGCTGCCCGCCTGGCCCAGCTGTCGCGCGCCGACGCCGAGCGTTTCTACGCCGTGCACAAGGAACGCCCCTTCTTCAAGGACCTGGTCGACTTCATGATCTCGGGTCCCGTGTTCGTGCAAGTCCTGGAAGGCGAAGACGCCATCCTGAAGAACCGCGACCTGATGGGCGCCACGGACCCCAAGAAGGCTGCTCCCGGCACCATCCGCGCCGACTTCGCCGACAGCATCGACGCCAACGCCGTGCACGGCTCGGACGCTCCGGAAACGGCCGCTGTCGAAGTCGCTTTCTTCTTCCCCGAAATCAACATCCACAGCCGTTGATTTTCGCGGAACTTCTGTTCTAGCTTTTTAGTGTTACCCAGGTCATGGAAACCGTCGAACGAATCAATCTGCTGGGGCTAGACGGCTCCGCCCTGTCCGAACTGGTCGGAAAGTGGGGCGGCAAGCCGTTTCGGGCTCGCCAGTTGCAGCGCTGGATGCACCAGCGCGGCGCCGATTCGTTCGACGCCATGACCGACCTGGCCCGCGATTTTCGCGGCCAGCTTGCGCAGCATTGCCGCATCGAGGCTTTGCCCGTCAACATCGAGCAGCGCTCGACCGACGGCACCCGCAAGTGGCTGTTCGATGTGGGGCAGGGCAATGCCATCGAGACCGTCTTCATTCCCGAGGACGACCGCGGCACGCTATGCATTTCCAGCCAGGCCGGATGCGTGGTGAACTGCCGCTTCTGCTCGACCGGGCACCAAGGCTTCAACCGCAACCTGAAGACCAGCGAGATCATCGGCCAACTGTGGTGGGCCAAGCGCGTGCTGGAGGCCGACATCGGCACCGCCCGCCTGGAAAGTGCCCGCGCTACCGAAGACACCCGCGTCATCAGCAACGTGGTCATGATGGGCATGGGCGAACCCCTGCTCAACTACGACCAGGTTCTGCCTGCGTTGCGCCTGATGCTGGACGACAACGCCTACGGCTTGTCGCGCCGCCGCGTCACCGTATCCACCTCCGGCGTGGTCCCCATGATGGACCGGCTGTCGCAGGACTGTCCCGTGGCGCTGGCCGTTTCGCTGCACGCACCGAACGATGCGCTGCGCGACGAGCTGGTGCCGCTGAACAAGAAGTACCCGCTGAAGGAGCTGCTGGCTGCTTGCGAACGCTATCTGGCGTTCGCCCCGCGCGACTTCATTACTTTCGAATACTGCATGCTGGACGGCATCAATGACACCGACCAGCACGCCAAGGAACTGATCCAAATTGCACGCCAGCTGCGCTGCAAGCTCAATCTGATTCCGTTCAACCCCTTTCCCGAGTCCGGCCTGAAGCGCTCGAACTCGGCGCGGGTGAAGGTGTTTGCCCAGCGTCTGATGGACGCCGGCATCATCACCACCGTGCGCAAGACCCGGGGCGACGATATCGATGCGGCCTGTGGCCAACTGGCCGGAGAAGTGCGCGACCGTACCCGGATCACCGAGCGGAACGCCGCACAGCGCCAGACCATACCAATTAAACAGGTGCACGCATGACGCAGGATTTCGCTTCTGCAGTTTCAGAAACGCCCGCAGGCGCTGTGGGTGGCATCGGCTCGGCATTGCGCGCGCTGCGCCAGTCCAAGGGCTGGTCGCTCGACGAAGTGTCCAGCCGCATCAAGTTTTCCACGAAGCAGATCGAAGCCCTCGAAAACGAGCAATGGGCAAACCTGCCCACCGGCGTTTCGCTGCGAGGCCTGGTACGCAACTACGCGCGCCTGTTGGGCGCGGATTCGCAGGCCATCGTCGATTCGCTGGATCCCAAGGCGCGCGTCACCGGTCCGGTGAAGCTCAGCCCGGGCGCCCTGCATTCGGCGCACTCCATTCCCCAGTCCGGCGCCGACGACGAGCGCTCGTCGTCGACCTCCTTGGGCTGGCTCATCGCCATCGTGCTGGTGCTGGCCGCCGGCGTGGCGTATGCCTTCTGGCAAGGCTGGTTGCCGCAGCACTGGCTGCCGTCCGACTGGCTGCCGAAGTCGACCAAGTAACAACCCGGTTCCACCGATGCAAGAATCTTCTCTGCCTTGCCAGGATGCCCCGCCTCCCTCCGTGGGGGCGGCTGAGCGCCGCGCCACGCGTTCGGTGGCGGTGAAGTGGGGTGATCGCGTCGTGAAGATCGGCGGCGACGCTCCGGTCGTGGTCCAGTCCATGACCAACACCGACACGGCGGACGCCATCGCCACCGCGATTCAGGTCAAGGAGCTGGCTCAGGCCGGCTCCGAGCTCGTGCGCATCACCGTGAATACCCCGGAAGCCGCGCGCGAAGTCATCGCCATCCGTGAACAACTCGACCGCATGGGCGTGAACGTGCCGCTGGTCGGAGACTTCCACTACAACGGCCACAAGCTGCTGACGCAGTTTCCGGATTGCGCGCAAGCGCTGTCCAAGTACCGGATCAACCCGGGCAACATGGGCGGGGGCAAGCGGCGCGACGACAATTTCGCGCAGATGATCGAAGTGGCCTGCCGCTACGACAAGCCTGTGCGCATCGGCGTGAACTGGGGCAGCCTGGACCACGAGCTGATGGCCCGCAAGATGGACGAGAACAAACTGCGCGCCCAGCCCTGGGAAGCGCAGGCCGTGATGCGCGACGCGCTGGTCGTGTCCGCCATCAGCAATGCGCAGCGCGCCGAAGAACTTGGCCTGCGGCGCGACGCCATCATCCTGTCCTGCAAGGTCAGCCACGTGCAGGACCTGATCGCCGTGTATCGCGACCTGTCCGCGCGCTGTGACTACCCGCTGCACTTGGGCCTGACCGAAGCCGGCATGGGCAGCAAGGGCATCGTGGCTTCCACCGCCGCGCTGGCCGTGCTGATGCAGCAAGGCATTGGCGACACCATCCGTATTTCGCTCACGCCCGAACCTGGCGGCGACCGCAGCCGCGAGGCCATCGTGGCGCAGGAAATCCTGCAGACCATGGGTTTGCGCGCCTTCACGCCCATGGTCGTCGCCTGCCCGGGCTGCGGCCGTACCAGCAGCACGTTCTTCCAGGAACTGGCCGATAGCATCCAGACCTACCTGCGCCGCCAGATGCCGCTCTGGCGCGCCCAGTATCCCGGCGTCGAAAGCATGAACGTCGCGGTCATGGGCTGTGTGGTCAACGGGCCGGGCGAAAGCCGTCATGCCGATATCGGCATCAGCCTGCCGGGCACCGGCGAGGTACCCGCCGCGCCGGTGTTCGTGGACGGCGAACGCACGGTCACGCTCAAGGGCGACCATATCGCCGAAGAGTTCCAGGCCATCGTTGAAGACTACGTTGCGCGCCGCTATGGCGCGCCTGCCTCTCATTAAAGTAAGGGTGTGGTCGCTAGCGCGCTTGCCGGCGCGCGATGCGGCATGATCAAGATGACTCAAGCTTTCCAGAAAGTCGCCGCGATACGCGGCATGAATGATCTGTTGCCGGGGGCGAGCGCCCGCTGGGAGCAATTCGAGGAAATCGTGCGCGGCTGGCTGCGCGGCTACGGCTATCGCAATGTGCGTACGCCCGTGCTTGAGCATACGCGCCTGTTCGCGCGCGGCATCGGCGAAGTCACCGACATCGTCGAAAAAGAGATGTACACCTTCGCCGACGGGCCCGACGAAGAACTGCTGACCATGCGTCCTGAAATGACGGCTGGCATCGTGCGCGCGTCCATCGAACACAATCTGCTCTACGACCGCCCGCAGCGCGTCTATTCCATCGGTCCCGTGTTCCGCCGCGAGCGTCCGCAACGCGGCCGCTATCGCCAGTTCCATCAGATCGACGTCGAGGCCCTGGGCTTCGCCGGTCCCGACGTGGACGCCGAGCTCATCGTCATGCTGGCGCGCCTGTGGAAGTTGCTGGGTCTGACCGATGTGCGCCTGGAGCTGAATTCGCTGGGCCAGCCGGCCGAACGCGCCGCCCACCGCGCTGCGCTGATCGAGCACCTGGAAAAGCACCGCGACATCCTGGACGAAGATGGCCAGCGCCGCATGTACAGCAATCCCTTGCGCGTCCTGGACACCAAGAACCCCGCCATGCAGGAAATGGCTGACAGCGCGCCGCGCCTGTTCGACTTCCTGGGCGAGGAATCGCGCGCGCACTTCGATGGCATGTGCCAGCGCCTGACCGACGCCGGTATCGAGTACCGCCTGAATCCGCGCCTGGTGCGCGGGCTGGACTACTACAACCTGACCGTGTTCGAGTGGGTCACCGACCGCCTCGGCGCCCAGGGTACCGTGTGCGGCGGCGGCCGTTACGACGGCCTGATCGAACTGCTGGGTGGCAAGTCCGCACCCGCGGTGGGCTTCGCGATCGGCATGGAGCGCCTGCTGGATCTCTGGGAGCAGAGCGTGCAGGTCGAACAGCAAGCCGAGTGCGACGTCTATGTCGTGCACCAGGGCGAAGAGGCGCAACGCCTGGCCGCCCGGGTTGGCGAAGACCTGCGCGATGCCGGCCTGTCGGTCGTCGTGCATGCGGGTTCGGCAGGCTTCAAGTCGCAATTCAAGCGCGCCGACGCCAGCGGCGCCCGGGTTGCGGTTATTCTTGGCGCCGATGAAGTGGCCGCGCAGACGGCCAGCGTGAAGTTCCTGCGCGCCGACGCGCAGGGCGAAACGGCCCAACAGCAAGTCCCGTTGGCGGGATTGGCCGACGTATTGAATAACAAGGGTTAATGCATGGCATACGATCTGGAAGAACAGGAAAAACTCGACGCTATCAAGGCGTGGTGGGCGCGTTACGGCACGCTGGTGGTCACGCTGGTGGCGGCGGTTGCGCTGGCCTGGGGCGGCTGGTGGGGCTGGAAGGCCTATCAATCGCACCGCGCCAACCAGGCCATGGGTTACTTCGAAGCGCTGGAAGACGCGGCCCGCCTGGGCGGCGCCGATTCCTCGGTGCGCATCAAGACCGCCGCAGCCACGCTGCGCGAGCAATATCCGTCCACCGGCTACGCCACGCGCGGCGCCCTGGTGGCAGCCCAGGCGCTGCAGGCCCAGAAGGATGACGCAGGCGCCCGCGAGCAGCTGGAATGGCTGGCCGCCCAGGGCAAGAACCCGTCCATGCAGGCCGTGGCGCGTTTGCGCCTGGCTGGCATGATGCTGGACCAGAAGCAATACGATGCCGCCTTGGCGCAGCTGAACAATCCGCCGGCAGCCTTCGCCGCCTTGTTCGCGGATCGCCGCGGCGACATTCTCGCCGCGCAAGGCAAGCGCGAAGAAGCGCGCGCTGCGTGGCAAAGCGCCATTGATGGCCTGGGTACGGCCAATCCCCTGACCCAGGTTGTGCAACTGAAACTGGATGCCCTGAGCGGAGCGTGACTGTAATGCGTAAATTTGCACCTGGTCGTACGTGGCGTGGCGCCGTTTGCCTGGCGGGCTTGCTCGCCCTGGGCGGATGCGGCATGTTTTCCCATGATGACGGCCGCTACGATCCCGCGCCCCTGACCGAATACAAGGCCGGCATGTCCGTGCGCCAGGTCTGGAGCGTGTCGGTCGGCAGCGGCTCGGGACTGGGCTTTGCGCCCACCGTGCTGGGCGACGCCATCTATGCCGCCACGCCTGACGGTTCGGTCGGCAAGTTCGACCTGCAAAGCGGCCGCGCCATCTGGAAGGCCAGCGTCGACGGCAAGTTGTCCGCCGGCGCCGGCAGCGATGGCACCACCACCGCCGTGGCCTCGCCCAACGGCGACGTCATCGCCTTCGACGACACCGGCAAGGTGAAGTGGAAAGTCCGCGCCACCAGCGACGTGACCATCCCGCCCGTGGTGGGCTATGGCATCGTCGTGGTTCGCAGCGGCGACTACCGCATCCAGGCCTTCGACGCCAACAGCGGCGAACGCGTCTGGAACGTGCAGCGCCCGGGTCCCTCGCTGGCCCTGCGCAGCGTGTCGCAGATGGTCCTGGCCGAAGGCCTGGTCATTACCGGCCTGCCGGGCGGCAAGTTGATGGCCATCGCGTCCAACAGTGGTAACGTGCAATGGGAAGGCACCGTGGCGACGCCGCGCGGCGCCAGCGACCTGGAGCGCCTGACCGACGTGGTCGGCGCCCCTCGTATCGCGGGCAACCTGCTTTGCGGCGTGGCCTATCAGGGACGTATCGTTTGCTTCGACGTCACGGCCGGCGGCCGTCCGCTGTGGGCCAAGGATTTCTCCAGCGTCAGCGGCCTGTCGCTGGACGAGCGTTTCGCCTATGCGGCGGACCAGAACAGCGTGGTCAACGCGTTTGCGCTGGATAATGGCGGCAATGTCTGGAAGCAGGCAGCGCTGAAGAACCGCCAGGTCACCGCTCCGGCTATGCTGGGTGGCGCGCTGGCAGTGGGCGACCTGGATGGCTATGTGCATTTCCTGTCGCGCAGCGACGGCAGCCTGATGGCCCGCCTGTCGGTAGGTGGAGGCCCGGTGATTTCGCCGCCGCAGACCACTTCCCAGGGAGTGCTGATCCAGACGGGCAATGGCAACCTCGTCCTGATCGGCGCCAACTAAAACCTATAGAACAAAGCCTTACACCGTGTCTTTCAAGCCTGTCGTCGCCCTGGTCGGCCGTCCCAACGTTGGGAAGTCGACCCTATTCAACCGCCTGACGCGATCGCGCGCCGCGCTGGTGGCCGATTATTCCGGCCTGACCCGCGATCGCCATTACGGCGAGGGCAGGGTAGGCGAGATCCCCTTCATCGTCATCGATACCGGTGGTTTCGAACCCGTCGCCAAGGACGGCATCCTGCTGGAGATGGCTCGCCAGACCCGGCAAGCCATCGCCGAGGCCGACGTCGTGGTGTTCCTGGTGGATGCCCGCGCGGGCATCAATGCCCATGACCACGAAATCGCCCAGCTGCTGCGCAAATCCGGCCAGCAGCGCGTGCTGCTGGCGGTGAACAAGGCGGAAGGCATGGGCGCCGGCTCGGCCATCTCCGAATTCCATGAACTCGGATTGGGCCAGCCCTATCCCATCTCGGCTGCGCACGGCGACGGTATCGTCGACCTGATCGAACTGGCCCTGCAGGACCTGGCCGAGCCGCCCGCGGAAGAAGAGTCGCCCGAAGAGGGCGAGCACGACCACCGCATCAAGCTGGCCATCGTCGGCCGTCCCAACGTGGGCAAGTCCACGCTCATCAACACCTTGATGGGCGAAGAGCGCGTGATCGCGTTCGACATGCCGGGCACGACCCGCGACGCCATCGAAATCGACTTCGAGCGCGATGGCCGTCGCTATACGCTGATCGACACCGCAGGCCTGCGCAAGCGCGGCAAGGTGTTCGAGGCGGTCGAAAAGTTCTCCGTCATCAAGACGCTGCAGGCCATCGAGGCCAGCAACGTCGTGCTGCTGATGCTGGACGCGCAAACCGAAATCTCCGAGCAGGACGCCCACATTGCCGGCTTCGTGCTGGAAACGGGGCGCGCCGTGGTCGTGGCCATCAACAAGTGGGATGGCCTGGACGGCGAAGCCAAGGAACGCATCGAACGCGAGTTCCAGCGCAAGCTGCGTTTCCTGTCTTTCGCGCGCATGCATACCATTTCGGCCCTGCGCGGGCAGGGCGTGAAGCCCCTGCTCAAGTCCATCAACGCGGCGCATGCTGCGGCGTTCGCCAAGCTGTCCACGCCCAAGCTGACGCGCGAGCTGCAGACCGCGGTCGAGCAGCAGCAGCCGCCCCGCAAGGGCATATTCCGTCCGAAGATGCGCTATGCGCACCAGGGCGGGCAGAACCCGCCGCTGGTCGTCATCCACGGCAACGCGCTGGACGCTATTCCGGATTCCTACCGCCGCTATCTGGAAACGCGCTTCCGCAATGCGTTCGACCTGGCCGGCACGCCGCTGCGCATCGAATTCAAGTCTTCGCACAACCCCTACGCGCAGGAAAACTGATCCATGAGCCGCTTCTGGAGTCCCGTGGTCGGGACGCTCAGTCCGTATGTGCCGGGCGAGCAGCCCAAGCTTCAGAATCTGGTCAAGTTGAACACCAACGAGCATCCCTACGGCCCGTCGCCCAGGGTGCTCGACGCGATCCGCTCGGCCTGCGATGACACGCTGAAGCTCTATCCGGACCCTGCGTCCGACCGTCTGCGGCAGACCATCGCCGGCACGGTCGGCGTGCAGCCCGGCCAGGTCTTCGTGGGCAACGGCTCCGACGAGGTGCTGGCGCATGTGTTCCTGGCGTTGTTGAAGCATGAGCGTCCGTTGCGCTTTCCGGACATCACCTACAGCTTCTATCCGGTCTACTGCGGCCTGTACGGCATCCAGTACGAAACGGTGCCGCTGACGTCCGACTTCCGGATCGACGTCGAGGACTATCTGCCAGGCCGCAATGGGCAGGCAGGCGCCATCATCTTCCCGAATCCCAATGCCCCCACCGGCCGCGCCCTCGGCGTGGCGGAAGTCGAACGCATCGTCGCCGGCAACCCCGACGCGGTCGTCGTGGTGGATGAGGCCTATGTGGATTTTGGCGGAGAGTCCGTCATTCCTTTGGTGGACCGCTACGACAATCTGCTGGTCGTGCAAACGCTGTCCAAGTCGCGTTCGCTGGCAGGCTTGCGCGTCGGTTTCGCAGTGGGCAGCGCCGAGCTCATCGATGGACTTGAGCGTGTAAAGAACAGTTTCAACTCCTATCCCATCGATCGCCTCGCATCGGCGGGCGCGGTGGCGGCCATGGAAGACGTGGAGTACTTTGAGCAAACGCGCCAGGCCGTGATCGAAACCCGGTCGCGGATGACGGCGGCTCTGGAATCGCTGGGCTTCGAGGTGCTGCCTTCGGCCGCGAATTTCGTGTTCGCACGGCACCCCTCCAAGGACGCTGCGGATCTGGCTGCCGCCTTGCGCGAACGCAGCATCATCGTGCGCCATTTCCGCCAGGAACGCATCGACCAGTTTTTGCGCATTACCGTGGGCACCGACGAGCAGTGCGAACTGCTGCTGAAGGCGCTTGCGGAGGTCTTGCAGGCTTGAGCGGCGGCAGCTTTCCAATCGGAAAACTCTGGTGTCACTTTTGCTTCCCGGCCAAGTAGCACGGGCCGGGAAAACCCTGTAGAGTACAAGTTTCGGCGTATGCCACCAGTACAGAAGTACGCCACCACTCAATAACAAACAAATGGAGCCTGGCCAATGAGCAATAAAGGGCAAACTCTGCAAGATCCGTTCCTGAACACGCTGCGCAAGGACCATGTGCCCGTGTCGATCTACCTGGTGAACGGCATCAAGCTTCAAGGGCAAATCGAATCCTTCGACCAGTACGTGGTGCTGCTGCGCAATACGGTCACGCAAATGGTCTACAAGCATGCCATTTCGACCGTCGTTCCCGCGCGTGCCGTGAATTTTCAGGTGGAAGTCCCTGCTGAGTAATCTCGCTCCAGCTTTACCTTTTATTGCCCGCCGGACGGTACTCGTCGGCGGGCATTTTCGCTTTGGCTCCAATATGGTGCATGTATGCGCGCTCTGATTATCAGCGTGGATCTGGGAGATCCGGACTTCGCGGCCCATGCCGAGGAATTCGCCATGCTGGCCAAGGGCGCTGGCGCGGAAGTCGTCGGCACCTTGACGGCTCGGCGCGACCGGCCCGACGCCAAATTCTTTATCGGTTCAGGCAAGGCCGATGAGGGCGTGGGGATGGCCCAGGCCTTGCTGGCCGACATCGTCCTTTTCGACCAGCCGCTGTCCCCCGCCCAGCAACGCAACCTGGAACGCGCGTTCAATCTGCGCGTGGTGGACCGGGTTGCCCTCATCCTCGACATCTTCGCGCTGCGCGCGAAGAGCCACGAAGGCAAGCTCCAGGTCGAACTGGCGCAACTGCAGCATCTGGCCACACGCCTGACCCGCATGTGGAGCCACCTGGAACGGCAGCGCGGCGGTATCGGCATGCGTGGGCCAGGTGAGGCCCAGCTCGAAATGGACCGACGCATCATCGGCGCCAAGGTCAAGGTACTGCGGGAGCGGCTGGACCGGGTCGAACGCCAGCGCGTGACCCAGCGTCGGGCGCGCGCCCGTGGCGGCGCGTTGTCGGTGTCGCTGGTCGGCTACACCAACGCCGGCAAGTCCACCTTGTTCAATGCCCTGACGCGCGCCGACAGCTACGCCGCTGACCAGCTGTTCGCCACCCTGGATACGACCACGCGCCGCATCTGGATCGAAGGGGCGGGTTCGGTGGTGGTGTCCGACACGGTCGGATTCATCCGCGACCTGCCTCACGGCCTGATCGCGGCATTCCGCGCCACCCTGGAAGAAACCGTGCACGCCGATCTGCTGCTGCATGTGGTCGATGCCGCCAGCCCGCAGCGCGACGAGCAGATTTTCGAGGTGAACAAGGTCCTGGCCGAAATCGGCGCGGCCTCGATTCCCACCATTCTGGTCTACAACAAGATAGATCTGGCCGGACTGGAGCCAAGGGTGGAACGCGATGCACATGGTACGATTGCGCGAGTATTTGTAAGCGCCACCGAGCGCGCCGGTTTGGATGCGTTGCGCGGGGCAATTGCGGAAACCGGACAGATTGTGGGAAACAATGCCGCGAATTATCAAACTCTTCAATCTGAATGACCCCGGCTGGGGTCGTGGGAACAACAATGGCTCCGAGCCGCCGCCCAAGCGGCCTCAAGGCAGCGGAGACGGCCCTCCCGACCTGGACGAGGTCTGGCGCGATTTCAACAATCGCATCGGATCGCTGTTCGGGCGCAAGGGCGGGGGCGGCAATAACCGCCCTGGCAACCGTGGCGGCATGACGCCGCCATCGCCGCGTGGTGCGCGCATCGGCCTGGGGGTGATCGCCCTGGTCGCGGCCGGCATCTGGCTGGCCAGCGGTTTCTACATCGTGCAAGAAGGCCAGGTCGCGGTTGTGACACAGTTCGGCAAGTACAAGTCGACGTCGCAAGCCGGTTTCCAATGGCGCATGCCGTATCCCATCCAGAGCCACGAAATGGTCAACGTGTCGCAGCTGCGTACGTTCGAGGTCGGCTTCCGCGGCGGCGCGCGCAACAAGGTCTTGCCCGAAGCGCTGATGCTCACGACGGACGAGAACATCGTCGATATGCAGTTCGTCGTCCAGTACCGCCTGCGTGCCGACGGCGCGCCCGACTACCTCTTCATGACGCGCGACCCCGATGAATCGGTCCGGCAGGCGTCGGAGACGGCCATGCGTGAAGTCGTGGGCAAGCAGTCGATGGACTTCGTGCTCTACGAGGGCCGCACCACGGTCGCCACGCAGGTGCAGACCCTGATGCAGCAGATTCTGGACCGCTACCAGACCGGCGTGCAGGTCAGCACCGTCGCCATCCAGAACGTGCAGCCGCCCGAACAGGTGCAGGCCGCGTTCGACGACGCCGTCAAGGCAGGCCAGGACCGCGAGCGCCAGATCAACGAAGGCCAGGCCTACGCCAACCAGGTCGTGCCGCTGGCCAGTGGCCAGGCGTCCCGCATGACCGAACAGGCTGAAGGCTACAAGGCCAAGGTCGTCGGCGATGCCCAGGGTAATACCTCGCGCTTCACCAGCATCCTCGGTGAATACGAGAAGTCGCCGGCGGTCATGCGCCAGCGCATGTATCTGGAAAGCATGCAGGAGATCTTCACGCGCGCCAGCAAGGTCATGGTCGACACCAAGAGCAACAACAACATGTTGTATCTGCCCCTCGACAAGATCATGCATCTGGCCGCTCAGGACGCCAGCAAGTCCGGTGTCGCCGGTTCGGGTTCGCCCACGCTCGCCAGCCCGCCCGCCCAGTCGCCGGCGCGCGGCAGCGCCGCGCCGGTGCCTCAGTCTTCCGGCAGCAGCAATAGCAACACGCTGCCCCGCGACCGTACGTCGCGCTAACCCGGAGGAGTCCTGATCATGCAACGTCTCATGCCTATCCTGGTCGGCCTGCTCATCGTGCTGGCCGCCCTTTCTTCCTGCGTCTTCGTCGTGCGCGAGCGCGACTACGCCCTGGTGTTCTCGCTGGGTGAAGTGCGCAAGACCATCAACGAACCCGGCCTTTACTTCAAGGCGCCGCCTCCGTTCCAGAATGTCGTGACGCTCGACAAGCGCATTCTGACCATCGAAACCAACGAAGCCGAACGCATCCAGACTTCCGAAAAGAAGAACCTGCTGATCGATTCGTACGTCAAGTGGCGCATTGCGGATCCGCGCCAGTACTACGTGTCCACCGGCGGCAATGAGCGCGTGGCGCAGGAGCGCCTGCAGGCGCTGATCCGCGACGCACTGAACGCCTCGGTCAACGTGCGTACGGTGCGCGACGTGGTTTCGACCGAACGCGACAAGATCATGGCCGAGATCCTGACCAACGTCGCCAAGCGCGCCGAGCCCTTGGGCGTGCAGATCGTCGATGTGCGCCTGCGCCGCATCGAGTTCGCGCCGGAGATTTCGGAATCGGTGTATCGCCGCATGGAAGCGGAGCGTACGCGCGTCGCCAACGAGCTGCGTTCCATCGGTGCCGCCGAAGGCGAAAAGATCCGCGCCGAAGCCGACCGCCAGCGTGAAGTGATCGTGGCCCAGGCCTACGCCAAGGCCCAGGGCATCATGGGCGAGGGCGACGCTGCGGCTGCTGCGATCTATTCGCAGGCCTATGGCAAGAACCCGCAGTTCTACACGTACTACAAGAGCCTGGAAGCCTACCGCGCTTCGTTCTCGAAGCCGGGTGACGTGCTGGTCGTTGACCCTAGCTCCAGCTTCTTCCAGTTCATGAAGGATCCCACCGGCGACGCGCTGGCGCCGGTCACCGTGCCGGCCAAGTGATGCGGCTGCGGTAACGCGGAACGAAAAGCCCCTTGGATTTCCAAGGGGCTTTTTGCTGGCGGTTGGGGCGGTTGGCTCGTCGTTGTGCAATAAGGGACGGTTGCCTACCCAGGGCAGGTCCGGGTGGCGCTCGCCGCTGAACCATGTACAATACCCCGTAAGCTAGAAAACATTCCGCAGCGGCTGAGCGGGCTTACGCCCCCTCAGCCGCTTTTTCGTTTGGGCGACGCCCACGCATCATTTGGCGTTATTCAGGTAAACATTCATGGGTAACTGGTTGCTGCCCGAGAGCCTTGCCGACGTACTTCCGGCAGAGGCCCGGCGCATCGAGGAATTGCGCCGCGAACTTCTCGATCTGTATCGCACTTACGGTTTCGAGCTGGTCGCGCCGCCCCTGGTCGAATACATTGATTCATTGCTGTCCGGCACCGGCAGCGATCTGGATCTGCGCACCTGTAAGCTGGTCGACCAACTGTCTGGTCGCACGCTGGGCGTGCGCGCCGACATGACTCCTCAGGTCACGCGCATCGACGCGCACTTGTTGAACCGCGCCGGCGTTACCCGTCTGTGCTATTGCGGCAACGTACTGCATGCCCGCCCGGCGGACCTGCTGTCCAGCCGCGAGTTGCTGCAGATCGGCGCCGAGATCTACGGCCATGCCGGCTTCGAGGCCGACCTGGAGATCATCCAGCTGGTGCTGGAAACGGTGGCGATCGCCGGCGTGCGCAACCCGCGTCTGGATCTGTGCCATCCGGGCGTGCTGCGCGCGCTCCTTGAATCCGATCCGGCGGCCGCGGCCCTGTCGCAGGACGTCATCCTGCTGATGCGCGAGAAGGACGTCCCGGGGTTGGGCGAATTGGCTGAGCGGGCTCCCGGCCTGCGTGCAGAGACCCTGAAGGCCCTGCAATTGCTGCCCAAGCTGTACGGCGGGCCGGAAGTGCTGAAGGAAGCGCGCCGCGAACTGCCCTTGTTGCCGGGCGTGGTGGCGGCTCTGGACGCGCTGCAGTTGGTGGTGGACGCCATGCCCAATGTGGCTTTCGGCGTGGACTTGGCCGACGTGGGTGGCTATGGCTACCATTCCGGCGTGAAGTTCGCGCTGTATGCCGAAGGCTGGCGCGATGCGCTGGTCAGCGGCGGCCGTTATGACGATGTCAGCCGTGCGTTTGGCCGGGCCCGTCCCGCCACCGGCTTCAGTCTTGATTTACGCAAGCTGGCGGCGGGTTTGCCGCCGGCGGAAAGGGCGCGTGCGGTTCGCGCGCCTTGGGGGCAAGCCCCCGCCCTGACCGAGGCGGTGCGCCGCCTGCGCCGGTCGGGGGAAATTGTCGTTCAGGTATTGCCCGGTCACGAGCAGGATCAGGACGAATTCGTTTGCGATCGCGAGCTGGCGCTGCAGGATGGCGCCTGGACGGTCAGAACGCTGTGACTAACTCCCTCTCGGCAACGAGAGGGCCCGCGGGGAGATTTCCGGATTTCCCGAGAAACTCGATATTGATTCGTAACATGAGCAAGAACGTAGTCGTAATCGGCACCCAGTGGGGTGACGAGGGCAAGGGCAAGATCGTCGACTGGCTGGCGGAATCCGTCCAGGGCGTGGTCCGCTTCCAAGGCGGTCACAATGCCGGCCATACGCTGTGGATCAACGGCAAGAAGACGATTCTTCGCCTGATCCCGTCGGGCATCATGCATCCCGGCGTCACCTGCTTCATCGGCAACGGCGTCGTGCTGTCCCCCGAAGCCCTGCTCAAGGAAATCGAAGAGCTTGAGGCCGCCGGTCTGGACGTGCGTTCGCGCCTGCAGATTTCCGAAATCTGCCCGCTGATCCTGCCGTACCACGTTGCCATCGACAAGGCGCGCGAAGCGCGCAAGGGCGACGGCAAGATCGGCACGACCGGTCGCGGCATCGGCCCTGCGTACGAAGACAAGGTCGCCCGCCGCGCGCTGCGCGTGCAGGACCTGTTCAATCCCGCGCTGTTCGACGAAAAGCTCGCCGAGGTGCTGGATTACCACAACTTCGTGCTGACCAAGTACCTGGGCGCCGAGGCGGTTTCCGCCAATGAAGTGCGCGACCAGGCCATGGCGCTGGCTCCGGCCATCGCCCCGATGGTCAAGGACGTGTCGAGCAATCTGTACGCCATGCAACAGGAAGGCAAGCGCCTGCTGTTCGAAGGCGCGCAGGGCGCTTTGCTGGACGTGGACCACGGCACCTATCCCTTCGTCACCAGCAGCAACTGCGTTGCTGGCGCGGCCTCGGCCGGCGCAGGCGTCGGTCCGCAGCAGCTGGATTACGTCCTGGGTATCACCAAGGCCTACACGACCCGCGTCGGTTCGGGTCCGTTCCCCACGGAACTGGTCGATGAGATCGGTACCCGCCTGGCCACGATCGGCAAGGAATTCGGTTCCGTTACGGGCCGTCCGCGTCGTTGCGGCTGGTTCGACGGCGCGGCGCTCAAGCGCTCGGTCCGCCTGAACGGCATCACCGGCCTGTGCATCACCAAGCTGGACGTGCTGGACGGCCTGGAAACCATCCAGCTGGGCGTCGGCTACCGCGTCAACGGCGAGTTCCGCGATGTGCTGCCTTACGGCGCGCATGCCGTGGCGCAGGCGCAACCGGTGCTGGAAGAACTGCCGGGCTGGAGCGAATCCACCGTCGGCATCACCGAGTACGACAAGCTGCCCGAGGCGGCCCGTCGCTACCTGGAGCGCGTGGCCGAAGTCTGCGGCGTCCCGATAGATCTGGTGTCGACCGGTCCCGACCGCAACGAAACCATTGTGCTGCGTCATCCCCTGAAGGGCTGACATCGGGTTATTATTCGCAAGGCCGCCGCCGGTCTCATACCGGCGG
>NZ_JCBAMT010000055.1:0-47268 GCF_059760445.1 Achromobacter sp. D7-1
CGGCAGCGCGGACCGGGGGCCGCGGCCGCGCGGCGTCAGGCGCGATCGACGCTGACCCAGTAACGCGTGCGGTATCGCAGCCTGAGGTCCAGCACGCCGGCCGCCACCTCCAGCGCCTTGTCGGTGTCGTCGATGCGGAAGGCCCCGGTGACTTCCAGGTTTGCCACGCTGGGGTCGCAGCGCAGGATGCCGACGCGGTAGCGGCCCAGTTCCGCCAGGAAGCGGTCCAGCCGCATGCGGTTTGCGACCAGCATGCCGGCAGCCCACGCCGGTCCCTTGCCGTCGACCCGGGACGAGGGCGACAGCGCGCGGTCGTTGAACTCTGCCTGTTCGCCGGCACGGACCACCCGCCCGGCGGGATCCACGCGCACGGCGCCTTCAAAGACGGCGAGCTGCGCGGAGCCGAGGCCGTCGTCCAGCTGGCGCACGGCAAAACGCGTTCCGAGCGGAGTGAGGACTCCGTGCCGGGTCTGCACGCTGAAGGGGCGTCCGGCGGCATCCGCCGCCGTCGCGATCAGGATCTCTCCGCTGCGCAGCTTGATGCGGCGCTGCTGCGTGTCGTAGTGCAGCACCACCGCGGTATCGGTGTTCAACGTCAGGACGGTGCCGTCGGGCAGGGTCATGGTCCGCTGTTCGCCGGTGGCGGTGCGATAGACGGTGCTGCCGTCCCACCAGCCTTCGCGCGCGCCTGCCCATGCCAGCGTACCCAGGCAGATGCCGCCGGCTGCCCATTTCATGACGTTGCGGCGCGAACGCTGCTCGCAGTAGCGCAGGATGGTCTGGCTGGCGGCAGCCTCGGGCGCGTTGCCCGCGCTGACGGCGTCGACGTCGCGTCCGATGCCCCGTAAACGTTGCCAAGCCAGCTCATGGCGCGCATCGGCCTGGCGCCATGCCGCACAGGCGGCCTGAGTGGCGGCGTCGGGTGCATCTCCGGTCCGCATCATCCATCGCGCAGCCTGTTTGATGATGTCCGGATGCAGCCGTTCGCCCTGGGCGGCGTTCATGCGTAGAGCACCGCGTAGCAATGTTCCCAGGCCTTGACGATGTCCCGCTGCACGGCCGCCACCGAAATGTCGAGCTGCCGGGCGATGTCCCGATAGGGCATGCCTTCCACCTGCGCCAGCAGGAAGACCCGGCGCGCGCGCGGCGGCAACTGCTCCAGCATGCGGCATACGGCGTTCAGCGCCTCTACCACCAGCGCGTGCGTTTCGGGGCTGGGTTCCAAGGCGTCGCTGCGCGAGGCCAGCGTTTCCAGATAGGCCTGTTCCACGGCGCGGCGGCGCGACTGGTCGATCAGGAGGCGCTTGGCGACGGTGGTGAGAAAACCGCGCGGCTCGGCGAAGGCCGCGCGCGACTCGCTGCGCATGACGCGTTCAAAGGTGTCGTGCGCCAGATCCGCGGCGTTTTCGGTGTTGCCGCTGAGCCGGCGGCGCAGCATCTGCACGAGCCAGCCGTGATGCTCGCGATACAGGCTGACGAAATCGTCGGAGGATGCAAAGTCGGCGGGGGGCAAGGGGCTTCCATCCAAACGCTAATAGGAATGATTGCTAATTGTATAGGATCGTCGTTCCTTGCGTCATGCCTGCGTTGGCGGCTATGGGGTTGCGTGGCGAGCCACAGGCTGGAGCGTGACGCGGCCGAGCAGGAAGGTCGGCCGCGCTGCGAATGCGTCAGATGGTGTGAAGCGGCGGATCGACGGCCGCCGGTCGGCCGTGTGCCTGATCTATCGAAGCGGCAAAGAGGGCAGCGGAGGTCTACCCTTAAACCGCGCCATGCGCGGCGATGTTGCGATACTGTCCCTTGAAATACAGCAATGGCTGCGTAGAAGCAGCTTCTTGCAGGTCCAACGCCTTCACTTCGCCAATCACGATCAGATGGTCGCCCGCGGCGTGTTCGGCATGGATCTCGCAATCAAGCCAGTGCAGGCTACCGGCAATGATCGGATTGCCGAGAGGCGATTCCCGCCAGTCCACGTCGTGCCACTTGTCCGTGCCTCGCTGAGCGAATTGGTTGGATATCCTGACCTGCTCGTCCGAAAGGATATTGACCACGAATCGGCCTGCCCGGCGGATTTTTGGATAGCTGGCGGAACTGCGCATCACACTGAACGACACCAGCGGCGGACTCATCGAAACGCTATGGAACGACTGGCAGGTGAAGCCTATCGGCTGGCCTTCGATGTGCGATGTAATTACCGTGATGCCGGACGCGTAGTGCCCGAGCGCTTCGCGAAAGCGCCTGGGCTCGATCGCCGTACTGGAAAGTGACATGGTGGGGGTTGGATACTGGGTGCAGCTCATGCGGGGTCGTCGCGAGCAGTTCGCGACGACAATTTTCCGCCTTGGGATCAGTTCGAGAGTTCCTTGCGGACGATTTCCGCGCCGGCGCTCAAAGCGCTCAGCTTGCCTCTTGCGACGGCGCGAGACAAGGGAGCCATGCCGCAGTTGGTGCAAGGATAGAGCTTGTCGGCATCCACAAACTGAAGCGCTTTGCGCAGCGTATTGGCGACTTCCTCGGGGGTTTCAATGGTGTCGGTTGCCACGTCAATGGCGCCTACCATCACTTTCTTGCCCCGGATGAGTTCGATCAGGTCCATGGGAACGCGCGAGTTGTGGCATTCCAGCGAAACGATGTCGATGCTGGATTTTTGCAGCTTGGGAAAAGCCTCTTCGTATTGCCGCCACTCCGATCCCAGCGTCTTCTTCCAATCCGTATTGGCCTTGATGCCATAGCCATAGCAGATGTGGACGGCGGTCTCACACTTGAGCCCTTCAATGGCTTTTTCCAGCGTGGCTACGCCCCAATCATTTACTTCGTCAAAGAACACGTTGAAGGCGGGCTCGTCAAACTGGATGATATCGACGCCCGCGGCCTCCAATTCCCTGGCTTCCTGATTGAGAATCTTGGCGAATTCCCACGCCAGTTTTTCGCGGCTTTGATAGTGGCCGTCATACAGCGTATCGATCATCGTCATGGGGCCCGGCAAGGCCCATTTGATCGGTTGCTTGGTCTGCTGGCGCAAGAACTTGGCATCTTCGACAAATACCGGCTTGCGGCGCGCCACGGCGCCCACGACCGTCGGCACGCTCGCATCGTAGCGATCACGAATCCTGACGGTCTTGCGGTTCTCGAAGTCCACGCCTTCCAGGTGTTCGATGAACGTCGTCACGAAATGCTGACGCGTTTGTTCGCCATCGCTGACGATATCGATGCCTGCGTGCTGCTGTTCTTGCAGAGACAAACGCAGCGCATCCTGCTTGCCCTCGCTCAGGCCTTCATCCTGCAATTTCCAGGGCGACCAGAGTTTTTCGGGCTCTGCCAGCCAGGAGGGTTTGGGCAGGCTGCCGGCGGTGGAAGTGGGTAGCAATTTTTTCACAATAGATGCCTTGGTGCTTTTGATGGGTCAAAGAGGGTAGTTGGCGGACCACTGCTGAAGAATCGCCTGGTAGGGTTTGATGAAGTGTTCCTCGACAAACCGTCCCTGCTCGATCGCCAACTGGCTACGTTCCTCTCGATCGTAGACAATCCGGGTCAGTGAATAATCCTGGTGCTTCAGGCTGGGCTGATAGGATTTTCCCGCTGCGGAATTCGCGTTGTAGATCTCCGGCCGGTAGATCTTCTGGAAGGTATCCATCGTGCTGATGGTGCTGATGAGCTCAAGATTGGTGTAGTCGCTCAGCAAATCGCCGGAAAAATAAAAAGCCAAAGGCGCAGCGCTGTTCGGCGGCATGAAGTAGCGAACCTTCATCCCCATCTTCTTGAAGTACTCGTCAGTCAGGGAATATTCGTCCTGCTGGTATTCAACGCCCAGCACAGGGTGCTGGTTCTCGGTCCGGTGATAGGTCTTGCTGCTCGATACGCTCAGGCATATGACGGGCGGCTTGCTGAAGTGCTCCTTGTAAGTGCTTGAATTCACGAAGCACTTGAACAGTTTCCCATGCAGGTCTCCAAAATTCTCCGGAGTGCTGAATCCCGGCTGATTCTTGGTGTGTTCCAGCAGCAGCACGCTGAAGTCATAATCCCGCACGTACGAGGAGAAGTTATTCCCTACGATGCCTTCGATGCGTTCGTTGGTTTTGTTGTCGACGATGCTCGTCTTCAGTATTTCGATCAAGGGGAGGGCATTGCCGTTGCTCGCGCCGGCTATGCTCATCTCGACGGAAATGATCTCAAGGTTAACGGCATAGCGGTCGCCCTTGGGATTGTCCCAATGCGCCAAGGCATTGAAGCGATTGTCTATCATCCTGAGGGTGTTGCGCAGGTTCTCCTGGCGACTCGTGCCCCGGGCAAGATTGGCGAAGTTGGTTGTGATCCGCGTATTGTCTGAAGGACGATAGTCCTCATCAAAACAAATGCTCTTGATGGCAAATTCAAACTCGTTGCTCATTGTGCTCTGCTGCCCTGAATCCTGAGATAAAACCCGCGTCTATGTCCTGCTTTTTCAGCGCTGCTTGTTTTCTTTTTTATTCAGCAGTCTTGACTTTGGCGGTACAGGGGGCGTAGTTTATGTCGCGCTATCCATGAATAAAAGTGAATTGATCTCATGGATCAATTAGATTGGCTCATGGATGGGCGAGCGGCCGATCTGCCCGCAGATCTGACCGCCTGGCGAGCAGACGCCGCCGCGAATCAAGCCGTGGCGGGCTTTTTCGCTTGTTCAATGAATGCGCGCATGTAGTCGATACCGACATCTGCCTCGCGCGCGCCCAGATAGATGTGTTTGGCAATGCCTTTCTTGCCCAGCCGGACCGGCACCACATTCATCGTGTCCGCATACTCCAGCACCAGCCAGCGTGGCAACGCCGCCACTCCACGGCCGCTGGCGACCATCTGCAGCATGATGTCGGTGGTCTCGATCGCCTTGTGCCGCTTGGGCGTGATACCAGCGGGCGTCAGGAACATGTTGTAGATGTCGAGCCGGTCGACCGGCACCGGATAGGCCACCAGTACTTCGTTGGAGAGTTGTTTGGGGGTGACATACTCCTCCTTGGCAAGAGGATGGTTGCCAGCGACGACCAGCACCTGTTCGTAGTCGAACACGGGCTCGAACACGAGCCCGGGCTTATTCAGCGGATCAGGTGTGACCAGCAGGTCGATTTCGTAGCCGAACAGCGCCCCGATGCCCCCGAACTGGAATTTCTGCTTCACATCCACGTCCACATCCGGCCAGGCCGCCAGATACGGGGAGACGATCTTCAGCAGCCATTGGTAGCAGGGATGGCATTCCATGCCGATCCGCAGCGATCCGCGCTCTCCCTGGGCGAACTGGCGCAGACGTTCTTCGGCCAGAGCCAGTTGCGGCAACACCCGATTGGCCACCGCCAGCAGGTACTGACCGGCTTGGGTGAGTCTCAGGCTGCGGCCTTCACGCAGCCAGATGTCGGTGCCCAGTTGCTGCTCCAGCTTTTTCATGCTGTGGCTCAAGGCGGACTGCGTCACGTGCAGGACGCCAGCGGCGGCGGTCAGTGAACCCTGCTTTTCCACCTCCTGCACGATGGATAGATGGACACGATCAAGCATCATCAAAATTCGTGATTTGTTGAAGTCTCGCCAGTTTACTCAGGACCTCGATATTCTTGCTTTCGACGTACTTCAAATCGCCGACAAGGTAGACCGCATCACGCGCGCGGGAGATTGCTACGTTCATTCGACGCGCATCCCCGTAGAAGGTTGCAGGTCCGGTCGTGCGCACAAATGAAAAGAAAACGATGTCGGCTTGGCGTCCTTGGAATGCGTCGACTGTATCCACCTCGACCGCCAGGTGCTCCTTGATGTCGAGCGTCTTGATAGCCTCTTTCAGCGCCCTGCACTGAGCGCGGTAAGGCGTAATCACAGCCACGCTGAGCTTTCTATCATGGGAATTCGCGGCTTTCCCTATGCGGCGCTGGCACATCTCAAGCAGCCTGTGCGTGATGATCTCGACTTCCCGTTGATTCTCAAGCACTCCGCCTTGCCGCACCGGCACACGGAAGCCGCGCGATTCATAAGTAAACCATCCAAAGTGCGTGAATTCGTGATCGCTTTCTTCGCGGTGATGGTCGAGCGAGCCGCTGTAGAAGTTCTCGGAGATGAATGAGCCGATGTGAGGCAGCATGCGGTACTGCTTGCCCAGCTGTCCCTTCATGGTGGCTGGAAGATTCTCGAAAATCCTGTCGATCACGCCGTCTTTGATAAGGCGAGCCTTGGATATGGCCAGGGTATCCAGTGCGTCGTTTTCTTCTTCACAGAACGTCGGAGGCAGCTGCTTGTGGTCGCCGACCAAGATGCACTTGCGGGCAACGCACATGGCCATGATCCATTCGGGCAGGGTTGCCTTGGAGCATTCATCAACGATGGCCAGATCGAAATCTTCGCTATCCGCGTCCAGCAGGTGGTCGATCTGGTTGCAGGTGACGCCAATGATCTGGTGATTGTCTGCCAGGTTCTGGAACTGCCATCGCGGTACCTGAACCTCCCCGTTTTCCACGTCCCCTTGTTCCAGGACGTTATAGAGCACGTTGGTGAGCCGGGGGGCGAAGTTTAGTGCCTTGTTCCACACCTCGTTTGCGCGAATCGCCGCAGCCGTTCCCTGTGTGTGTTCGGACTCATACTCGGTGACGGCGTAGCGCGGGTAGCGCATGGTCTTCGAGCGCATCTGGTCGTCTCCGATCTTGCATAAGCGATCCAGTGCGTTATCGACCGCCACGTGCGTTTCCGAGGTGACCAGGATGCGGGCATTCGGCTTCGCTTTCAGCGTTTGCAGGATGATCTCCACGATTGCGGTCGTCTTGCCCGTGCCCGGTGGGCCCTGCAAGAAAAACAAATCCTCGGCGGCCATCGCGCTCTTGATGAGCTTGAAGGCGTGGTCGTCTGGATCGTCGTAGCCAGGCTGAATGGGCTTGTTGATGATCAGGCTCATGTTGTCCAGAGCCATCACTTGGGATGCCTCGTCCATGATCGCCTTGACCTTCTGTTCTGCCTCTTTGTCCAGCGGGCGCCGCTGGCGACTGCCGGCCGAGCCGTCCACGCCCACACGGTCGCCTTGTCGGGAGTCTTTGCTGCTGTAGTAGTGGTGCAGCAGCCGGTTGTGCTTGATGTTGCAGTTCGCGCCCTGGCGAAAGCGAATCAGGAACTTGATTTGGCGCTCGTACTTGACGCAAGTCAGCCGATCGTCGATGGAGAGTTCCAGGACTTTTGTCAGGTACTCCAACCAGTCGTCGAGGTGGTCGATGAAGTCGAACACGGGCCCCGGCGGCATGGACTGAGGCTGTTTGTCATTGATGGCGAGTTCCATATCAGTTGACCGTGGCTCTCAGCAGCGTTTCAACGCCGGATGGATTGTTCATGCCAAGGTTCATGACGACCTTGCGGATCAGTCGAGGCTTGGCCTCATCGCCTACGGCAGTCATAGGCAACACGATGGGCCTGCCAACAATCTCCTCGACGATCGCCATGTCAGGGTCGATGGACAGCACGCCCATATTTACCTCCGCCATGTTTGCGGAAAGCAGCGCATCAAGGGATAGAAGGATTCGCGATTTTGAGAATTGCGGCAACGCGGCCAGCAGCCTGTCGCGAGAGGTGTAGCCCAGGCGCACTGCGTAGCAGATGGCCAGAATCGACTCTTTCAGGTTTGGCTTGCGCCATTGGAAAGTGATTTCAGACTTCATTTATTGGTCTACGGGTTCGGGTTCCTGGACTGGTAGTGCTTGCGTCGGTCTTCTCGTGTGCTCACGCCGATCGCCCGGTGCACATCGAAGTCCTTGCCCATGCTGAAGATCTGCATGATGCGACGAATGCTCTCGTCAGGCTGCAGTGATTCGAACTTGCCCAGCCGTTCCCTGAGTTCGTTGCCGCGGGAGTAGACCACTTGGCGTGCCGTGGAGATTTCGCGGCGCTTGTCGCCGGCCGCTTGCCTGGCCCTGAAGAGTCTTTCGCGCATGACCTTGTCCTGGTCAAGCGTGTCGAAGTTCTTGAGCTTGTGGTTTGCCTCGATCTTGACCCTGATGGCGTTGAACTCTTCCTGGATGCCGTTGAACTCCTCATTGGCCTCAAGCTGGAGGGCGGCTGTTCCTCGGTGTATGGAGATCAACTTGGGTAATGTGACGTCGCCCTCGATCTCGGCGATCCAGCTGTTGGCCAGGTCGTTTTCTGTCAATGCGGAACCAAATCGGTCACTGAGCTTGTCCTTGATCTTGCCAAAAATCTCGCTGCACTTCCTGTACTGTTCGCTGAGGTCGGCCTTGTTTGCCTTGTGCTCCTCCATGAGCTCTCTGGACGCCGCGATCCGCTGATCGCGTTCATGGCGTAGCTCCTTGAGCTCGGTTTGAAGACGCATGGAATGGCTCTTCAAGCGGCTGAGGTCGTGTCTGATCGAATCGGTGTTGTTTTTTTGGCTGGTCCTCACGTGGCGCGCCGTACGCTCGATAAACGTGGAGCTGACCTGGATGGGACGCTGCCTGATCATGTTGTTCCACTCGGCTCGCTCATTACGCTGGGTAAGCCTGTTCAGCTCGACCTGAAGCGCTGCGATGAAGTCCAGGATCTTTAGCTTGGTGTCGATGCGCTCGGAAAGCAAATCAATTTGTTGGCCCGTTATGGACGTGTTCATCCATGAGTCAAAGCAAACGAACATCTTGTCCTGGAAGTCTCCAAGATGTGAGACATAGGCTTGGGCCCTGCCAACTTGCTCATTCAGGAACTCAATGAGGTCCTTGAGTTCAGCGTCGCGCTTTTTCTTGAAAGCGGCGACCTCTGCCCTGTACTCGTCAGCCTTGGCGTGCAAGCGGTCCCGAGCCGCCTTTTCGTGCTGTTCGAGCTGATGGATAAGTGCGTTTGCCGTTGCAGTTTCTTTTTCCAGTGATCTCCCACAGAAAAAGTGCATTATTTTTTTCAAAATCATGGGTATCACGCCTGAAGCAGAAACTCATATGCCTGGTCGAATCCAGTGATGGCGGGCAGGGTCAGATCTACGCGGTCCTTCAGCGCCCCGTCCAGCTGATACTTGAGCTGGCGGTCCTCCGGACTATCCGAGAGCCCCTGATCCACAAGCTGGTTCAGGTGCGCAATCTCGTCCCTGTAAGCGTCAATGCGCAGCTGGGCCTCGTATTCTTTGAGTTTTTGCGACGAAACAACGTTCGTCTCGTCCTGGTAGCGCTTGATGACGGGATGGAACATCAGATATTTCAACTCCAGGTGCTTATCGAGGCTCGCGCGCATTTCCCCGAATTTGTCGCTGGCCTGCTGTATGACTTCACGCCTGGCCTGTTCGTACTGAAGGTCCATGGCGTGGATCTGGTACTCGAACTGCTCCATCAGTTCTTGCATCTGCCTGCGTTCCGCAGCGTCAATCTGGTCGAAGCGGCGATACAGTTCCGCCTGTAGTGACTTGAGTTGGCTCTTGCGCGTGCGGTACTCGGACAGGATAGAGATTGCGCCGCTGAATGGAATGCAATCTGTCCAGACAAATGTGTTTTCGGACATGGTTCCGACCGATGTCGCGTACTGAGCAAGCGTGATGTGGCCAATCTCAAGCTTCGCCGCTGCATCAGTGATATCTCTGATCGCGATCTTCGAGCCTACGCCCTGGAAGTGTCCGACAAACGAGCCAATCGCCAGCGAGAACCCGATGGCGAAGACTGCGCCGAGGGCGATGGGGCCGAGCGCTCCCAGGGTTGTCCCAAATACCGTCACCGAAGCCACGTTGGAGGCGATGAACTGCCCCAGGAAGGCCGACGCCGGCGCGGCCAGGCTGGTGGCGCAGGTGACGCCAACGATCTGGATAGTGCTGCCGATGGATGATGATGCGAATTCGATGCTGTCGATTTCGCCCTGGGAGAACTTGTAGAGGTTTTCGCCTAGGGATATGGCGATGGCCACTGTCGCGGCAGCGACGTTGCCCTTTGTCATCTGCTGGCCTATGGTGCCGCCCAGCGAAGATGCGCTGGCCTTGGCGGCGGCGCCTCCCGCAGCCTTCGCCGCCGTTTTTGCCGCTGCCTCTGCGGCCGCATCAGCCATCAGCTGCCCAAGATGCTGGACGCCGGTGACGGCAACAGCACGGGCTGAGCCTTTTAGCGCGCTGAACACTATGTTCTGAGCAGCTTCCATGCAGCGCTCTTTGGTCATGGGCTCGTTGCTGGTCATGAAGCTGTAGAGCTCTCCGGCAGCGGCCGATGAGGCGCCGGTCAAGGCACCAGACTGCACGGCGTTGCGGTACTGCATGCGATTGAATTCCGCGCGGACCCGTGCCTTGTCCTTGTAGTCCGGGCCTTCGCCCTTTTTCCTTGCGTCTTTGGCCAGTTCTTCGGCGCTGCCTTTTCCCTTGCGGTTCAGGCCCGTGCTTTCGATGTTCTTGCCATCGTTTGATGAGATCTTTCCCGTGGCCTTGTCGGCCGTGTCCTTGTAGCTTTCAGCGACATCAGGGCGGTTTCCCTCAGCCTTGGACGCGCGCTTGCTGGCTGAATTCTTGACCTGCTGGACCTGATCGTCGGGGACCACCTTGCCCACGGCGTCGTACCGTTTGGGCGAAAGCGCAGCTGCTGTTGAATCCCCGTCCTTGTAGAACTTCACCTGATAGTCGTGGCTGCCATCAGGGGTTTGCACACGGATATCTGTCACCGGATCATTGACCTGTCCGACATCGAGCGTGGCCGTGTGGTTCAGCTGCCCCTTTGCAGCGGCTTCGATGTTGAATGAGCCTGCGTGGTGTGCCTCTGCAGTGAAGCCTTGCTGGACATCAATCGATTGCTTGGATAAATCACCACTTTTGGTAGTGATTGAATCCATGATCTTGGTTTTGTAGTCTGCGAGGGCACTGTTCAGTGCATCGCCCTGGAGCTGGTTGAATCCGCCTGCCGCAAGTGAAAAACTGAAATCTACGCTCTCCGATTTGTGCTTGGAATCATGTTTTTTTTGAGTGGGCATAAATCGTTGAAAAAATGATTCTTTTGAAAGAGTGGCGCAGAAGCGATGTAAAAATAATCCTTGAAATAATACGCAAATGGTTCACGTGTGGTGGTTTCAATAACCATCATTTTTCGTGCCATTTCGAGTATTTGCATGAAATGTAGAGTGTTCCAGATTGGCAGCAGCGGGGCGGATTCAAATTCACCGATTTCCAAGCGTTCCTTCGCGATGCCGCGCCGCATTGGCAAGGTCCGCGATCGGCGCCAGCAGCTCCCGGTCAAAACTCTCAAGCGTCGCGCCAGCGCGCAATCTTGCGGGCCAATCGGAATGCGTCAGCGCGCCACGTCCGAGCGAAACGAAGTCTGCCTCCTGCCGCGTCATCATCCCGCCGGCCGCCATCGGGTCATGCAGCGATCCGTTGGCCAGCACCGGGACTGGAACGTGCCGCCGCGCCAGCGCCGCAAGGCTGGGACCCTCATCATCAAAAGCCGGACGCCAGGCCTCGAACTCGGTTGTGTGCAGATAATCGATGGGCTGCGCGCCCAGCGTGCGGTAGATTTGCGCCGCGTCCGCCTGACCGCCTTCCCACTTGTGGGTGAAGTCGTTGACCTTGCCCTGCGAACTGCGCACGCCCACGACGAAGTGCTGCCCAACCGACTGGCGCACGGCCTGGATGACCTCCACGGTCAAGCGCAGCCGGTTGTCCAGGCTGCCGCCATAGCGATCTTCGCGCAGATTGGTGTAGCGGGTGAGGAACTGGTCCAGCAGATAGCCGTTGGCGCCGTGTATTTCTACGCCGTCGAAGCCCGCTTCCTGTGCCCTGCGCGCTGCGTGCGCGTATCCTTCGACCGCCTCTGCGATGTCCTCGTCCGACATGGCTTCAGGCGTCCGGTACGGCCCCTCTCCCCGATAGAACGTCATCTGCTGTCCCTTGGGTTGCACGGCCGACGGACCCTTCGTCGTGTCGCGATGGGGATTGCCCTGCGACAGTGCGCCCGCATGCATGAGCTGGGCGATGATGCGGCCGCCGTGCGCATGCACGCGATCCACCACGGCGCGCCAGGCGTCGCGCTGGACGTCGTCGGTGAGGCCGGGCTGGAACAGGTAGCCCTGCGCGTGGGCCCGGTCGGTATAGATGCCTTCGGTGATCACCAGGCCGAAGCCGCCGGCCGCGAAGGCTGCGTAGTAGTCGGCCATTTGCGGCGTGGCGCGGCCATCTTCCGTCGCGCTGACGCGGGTCATGGGCGCGACGGCGAGACGATTGGCCAGCGTCAATCCTCTGTCCAGCCGCAGCGGCGTGAACAGCCCGGCCTGCGCGGCGCCGTCCGGACGATAGTCGAGCGCGTCCATGTCAGCGGCCCTCCTGCGGACGCACGGCGGCGATGGCCTCGATCTCGATCATGGCGGCGGGGTCGTAGAGCGCCTTGATCTCGGCGATGGTGTCGGCCGGGTAGGGGGCCGAGAAGAAACGGCGGCGCAGCGTCACCACGTCCTGGAAATGCCCCATGTCGGTGACGAAGATGGTGACCTTGATGACGTCCTTCAGGCTGGAGCCGCCGGCTTCCAGCGCGCGGCGCAAGTTCAGGAAGGCTTGTTCGCCTTGGGCCAGAAAGCCGCCGGCGACGATCTTGCCGTCATCGCCGGCGCCCGCCTGGCCGGAGATGAACAGCAGATTGCCGAACTGGATGCCCTGCGACAGCAGGAACGGTTCGTAGTTGTCAGGCTGGGTGATGACGCGCTGTAGCATGATGCGATTTCCTTCATTTATGGGTGAGTGGCTGGAGCAGCGTGAAAACCGCTGATCCATGCCTCCAATGTAGGGATGCGCGGTTGTGGTGACAAAGGTTCATTTGTCAGCTATAAGATGAGTAAATTTCATCTATTACCATGCAACGCCGATCTCTCCCTCTTTCCGGACTGCGCGTGTTCGAAGCCGCCGCGCGCCTGGGCAGCTTTAAGGCCGCTGCCCAGGAACTGGCGGTCACGCCGACCGCTGTCAGCCACCAGATCCGCGCGCTGGAAGCGCAAACCGGGCTGGCGCTGTTCGACCGCCATGTGCGCAAAGTGTCGCTGACCGAAACGGGCGCGCAGCTCTATCCCGTGCTGCGCGATGGGTTCGATGCCTTCGAGGCGACGCTGGCGCGCTTGACGCAGCAGCGCGCGCGGACGCAGGTGACCATTTCCGCAACCAACGCGTTCACGGTGAAGTGGCTGGTGCCGCGCATGGCCGATTTCCGCAGCCGGCATCCCGGCATCGATCTGCAGTTGCAGGCCAGCGACGACGTGGTGGACCTGCGATCGGCCGCGGTCGACATCGCGATCCGCTATGGCCGCGGGCCGTATCCGGGCCTCGTCGCGCAGCCGCTGTTCACCGACCGTTTCGCGCCCGTGGCGAATCCGCGCCTGGGGGTCTCATCGCCGGACGATCTGGCTCGCGTGCCCTTGATCCGTTTCAACTGGAAGTGGTCTCATCCGGACAATCCGACCTGGGAGCGCTGGTTCGAAGTCGCGCAGCGTTCCCTGCCACGGCAGGCGGGCCAGTTGCGTTTTTCCGATGAGGGCCATGCCATACAGGCGGCGGTTGCGGGCCATGGCGTGGCGCTGGTCAGCCTGCCGTTGATCGCCGAAGAGCTGGAAGCAGGCCATCTGGTTCAGCCCTTCGGCCCGGTGATAGCGGGACACACCTATCACCTGGCCATGCTTGCGGATCGGCCGCCCTCGGCGCCTGTGCAGGCGGTTGCGCAGTGGTTGATTGCGCAGGCGGCGACGCAAGAGCCAGGCTCGCGCGAAGCTTAGGCGAGCAGGTTGTTGGAGGCTGGCGCGCTGCTTTCAGTGCGCCGCGTTTGCAAGCAGATCGGCGACCGCAGCCTTGGCGCGGCCGAATTCCGCATGGTCGTCCATCGACGCGGCAACATTGGCAAATGCCTGGTAGGCGAGCAGCTCCATGACGAGTTTTGCCTCGTCGGCATCGGCCGCAATTTGCCCCTGTGCCTTGGCTTCGCGGATCAAGCCGCGCAGGCGTGCTCGGCCTGCCTCGCGGTATTGCTGGATCGCGTCGCGCAAGGGGCCGGGGCGCGCGCGATATTCGCTGCTTACCGCAGTAATGACACAGCCGCCCGGAAGCTGGCGGGTCTCCACGAAGTCGAACCAGCCGCTCATCAGGGCGCGCAGCCGCGCCAGCGGGGTGCGCTTGCGCATGGCCGGTTCAATGACCTGGGTCTGGTACAGGCCGATCGCATGGGCCAAGGCTGCCAATTGCAGGCTTTCCTTGTCGCCGAACAGAACCTGGAGATTGCTTTTCCCCACTTCAGCCCGTTCGGCCACCTGGCCGAAGGTCAGGCCGCCCAGGCCTTCGACGGAGAGGAGTTTCACGGCTTCGTCCAGCACGCGGGCGCGCGCGCGCTCGCCGCGCAGCCGGCGGCCATCGGGGGGGGGGGAGGGAGGCAACGGGTTCATGGGAGCCTGTTCTTTTACTTGCACGAGTTCGATTCATCCACGATACTATAAATACGATCGTATATATATAAACGTGAAAAATGAACCAGGCTTTTGCGCTGCAAGCTGAACAGAACCGCCCCGGCCGCGCCCTTGCGGTGCTGTTGACGGGCAACTTCGTGACGATCCTGGATCTGTTCATCGTCAATGTCGCATTGCCCAGCATCCAGAGCGGCTTGTCGGCCAGCGATACCGACTTGCAGCTGGTCGTGGTGGCCTACGCATTGGCTTATGGCTTGTGCCTGATAAATGGCGCGCGCCTGGGCGATCTTTTCGGGCGACGGCGCTTGTTCCTTGCCGGCATGGGCCTGTTCACCCTGGCTTCGGCCCTGTGCGGGCTGGCGCTCACGCCATGGCAGCTGATCCTGGCGCGCGCGCTGCAAGGCGTGGGCGCGGGCGTCTTGATGCCGCAGGTGCTCGCTTCGATCAGGGTCATGTTCGAGGGAGACGCGCGCAGGCGCGCGTTCGGGATCATGGGCGCCGTGCAGGGCGTGGCGGCAAGCCTCTCGCAACTGTTGGGCGGGATACTCATCACGCTGAATCCGCTGGATTTGGGATGGCGGCTGGTGTTTCTCATCAACGTGCCTATCGGCATCGCCGCGTTGGTGGCGGGGCGGCGGGCGCTGCCCGAATGGCGGGCGCCGGTGCCGACGCGGGTGGACCTGCGCGGGGCGCTTGCGGGTGCTGCCGGGCTGGCCTTGAGCCTGGTGCCTGTGATGGAGGGACGAGAGCACGGCTGGCCCTGGTGGTCGCTTGCCGGGCCTGTGCTGGCCCTGGGGGTGTTGGCGTACTTCGTCCACTATGAAAAGACGCTGGCCCGGCGCGGTGGGGTGCCTGTGCTGGATATGCGGCTGTTTGCCAACCGGCCATTCGTGGCGGGCATAGGCGCGGTGTTTTTCTTTTTTTCGGCAATCAGCTCGTTCTTCTTCGCGCTGACGCTGCTGTTGCAGTTCGGGCTGGGATTGGCGCCGCTGATGGCGGGCGCAGTGTTCACGCCTTCGGCGCTGGCATTCTTTGGCGCTTCGCTTGCGGGTCCCAAACTGGCGGCGCGCTATGGACGCGGGGCGCTGTTGTGCGGCGTGCTGGTTTTCATCGCGGGCTTGGGGCTGTCCGCGATCACCGCCGCGACGCAACCCCAGAACCTGACGCTGCTGGTGATATCGCTGCTGCTGAACGGCGCAGGACAAGGACTGGTGATCCCGCTGGCATTCAATGCCATTCTTGGATCGGTGCAAGAGGAACAGGCGGGCATGGCCTCAGGGATGCTCAGTACCTTGCAAGTCGTCGGGACTTCCACCGGCGTCGCGGTGGTGGGCGGCGTGATATTCACGATGCTCGGGGCCGCGGGGAGCTGGTCCGCCGGGGATGGCGCATGGCTCTATGGGCGGGCGCTGGCGGTGGCGATGTCCTACAACCTTGCCGCCGCGCTGCTCAGCCTGGTCTTTTTCAGGATGGCGACGCGCCGATAGCCCGTGCGCTTGAACACCGCCCGGATCAACCGCTCCCGGCCTGGGCCTACGCCCTGAATGCCGCAAACCCGTCCCAACACTCGCGCGTGAAGTCATACAGCGCGTCCTGCGCCGTCAAGGGCGTGCGCCCCGCCAGCCGGGCCAGTGCATAGTGGCCTTGGCGCTGCGGATCGGACGGGATCGGCACTTCGACTAGCAACCCGGCTTCTTGCTGTCTGCGCGTGACGCAGATCACGCCTAGCAGCAACGCGTCCGAGCGCAATGCCAGCTCGACCAGCGCGTCCAGGTTTTCGCAGCGGTGGGTGACCATCTGTTCGGGCGCGCCGCCCGGTCCCAGCGTTTCCGCCAGCCGCAGCGAGACCTCGGGGCTGAGCGTGCTGGAGGCCACCGGGTACTGGCGGACCTGTTCTATGCCTGGCCGCTTGTAGGCAAGGATGGGATGGCCCTTGCGGCAGACCAGACCGGCCCGCAAGGGGGGCAGGGGACGGGTTTCCAGGTCGGCTGCGTCATACAGCATGCGGGCATCGCAGACCATGGCGTGGAGGCGTTCGGCGCGCAGCATCTCCAGCAAGGCGGCGGTGGCGCCCAGCTCGACGCCGACGCGCACCTGGGGATGGCGTTCAGCCATGTGGGCCAGAAAGGGCGACAGCAGCAGGGACGCGGGCGCCGGGCTCAGCCCGATGGACAGGGTGCCGGATTCGCCGCTGTGCAAGGTTTTCAGCTCGCGCTGCAATTCCGCTTCCTCGAAGCGCATGCGGCGCGCGCGTTCGGCCACGCAGGCGCCGTAGGGCGTCAGGCGCACGCGGCGGGTGCCGCGGTCCAGCAGGGGCAGGCCGAGTTCGGCTTCGAGCGCCTGGATGCTGCGGCTGAGCGCCGGTTGCGACAAGTTGACCGCCTCTGCGGCGCGCGAGTAAGTGCCGTGTTCGACTACCGCCAGCAAGTGCTTGAGTTTCTGAAAATCCATGTGCAGACCGCATAAATACTATGAAATAAATGCATTGGAATTATAGAAGCGCGATTCGTATGATGGTTCGCAGACGGCGCCCGCAGAGGCGCCGCAAACCGCGTCCGGGACTCGCACCGCGGCGCGGCTCGACAAATACGGAGACAGATTCGAATGAAGCAGCACTTGTTGTCGGCCGCCATCCTGGCGGCCTGCGCGGCCATGGGCGCGCAAGCCCAGGCCCAGGACGTCCAGCAAAATTCCGGGAAGCAGGCCGGGGCCGGGGCGCGCCCGGCGGGCGCGGCCAGCGGCCAGGTCACGATACGGCGCGACGGCTATGGCATGCCGCATGTGTACGCCAATACCGTGTACGGCATCTTCTACGGCTATGGCTATGCGGTGGCGCAGGACCGATTGTTCCAGATGGAGATGGCGCGGCGCAGTACCCAGGGCCGCGTGGCCGAGGTGCTGGGCCAGCCCATGGTGGCCTTCGACAAATCCATCCGCGGCAACTTCTCGCCCGAGCGCATCCAGCGCCAGCTGGCCGCGCTGCCGGCATCCGAGCGCCAGATCCTGGACGGCTATGCGGCCGGCATGAACGCCTGGATCGCGCGGGTGCGCGCCGAGCCCGGCAGCCTGATGCCCAAGGAATTCAATGACCTGCGCTTTCAGCCCGCGGACTGGACGGCCTACGACGTGGCGATGGTGTTCGTCGGCACCATGGCCAACCGTTTTTCCGACGCCAATAGCGAGATAGACAACCTGGCGCTGCTGACCGCCTTGAAGGACAAGCACGGCGACGCGCGCGCCATGCAGATCTTCAATCAGCTGCGCTGGATGACCGACAGCCGCGCGCCCACCACCGTGCCCGAGGAAGAGGGCGTGTACCGGCCCGATGGCGCCAAGCCGCCCGCCAAGCTGTCCTATGCGCTGCCGCGCTACGACGGCACGCCGCCCATGCTGGAACGCGTGGCGCGCGATCCGCAGACGCGCGGCGTGCTGGACGAGGCGCCCGCGGCCGTGCCGGCGCGGCTGCTGGCGCAGTTCGCGGAATCGGGGCAGCCGGGAATCGCCGGCTTTCCGACCACCAGCAATATGTGGATCGTGGGCCGCGACCACGCCAAGGACGCCCGCTCCATCCTGCTGAACGGGCCGCAGTTCGGCTGGTGGAATCCGGCCTATACCTACGGCATCGGCCTGCACGGCGCGGGCTTCGACGTGGTCGGCAACACGCCGTTCGCCTATCCCAGCATCCTGTTCGGCCACAACGCGCATGTGACCTGGGGCTCGACCGCGGGCTTTGGCGACGACGTGGACATCTATGCCGAAAAGCTCGATCCGAACGACCGTACCCGCTACTTCCACGACGGCGTCTGGAAGACGATGGAAAAGCGCACGGAACTCATCGAGGTCAAGGACGCGCAGCCGGTGGTGATGGATGTGTATCGCACGGTGCACGGCATCGTCACCAAGTTCGACGACAAGCAGCACGTGGCCTACGCCAAGGCGCGCGCCTGGGAAGGCTATGAACTGCAATCGCTGATGGCCTGGACCCACAAGGCGCAGTCGCGCAACTGGGACCAATGGAGTCAGCAGGCCGCGCGCCACGCGCTGACCATCAACTGGTATTACGCGGACGACAAGGGCAACATCGGCTACGCGCACACGGGCTTCTATCCCAAGCGCCGTCCGGGCCATGATCCGCGCCTGCCCGTGCCCGGCACCGGCGAGATGGATTGGATAGGCATGCTGCCGTTCTCGACCAACCCGCAGGTCTACAACCCGCGCCAGGGCTTCATCGCCAACTGGAACAACCAGCCCATGCGCGGCTATCCGTCGACCGACCTGTTCGCCATCGTGTGGGGGCAGGCCGACCGCTATGCCGAGATCGAAACCCGCCTGAAGGCAATGACGGCCCATGGCGGCAAGGTCAGCGCGCAGCAGATGTGGGACCTGATCCGCACCACCAGCTATGCCGACGTGAACCGCCGCCACTTCCTGCCGTTCCTGCAGCAGGCGGTGCAGGGGCTGCCTGCCGACGACGCGCGGGCGCAGTTGGTGACGGGGCTGGCGTCCTGGGATGGCATGGGCACCAGCGACAAGCAGGCCGGCATCTACGACAACGCCGGTCCGGCCGTGATGGACGCCTGGCTGCGCGCCATGCTCAAGCGCACGCTGGCCGACGAGATGCCTGCCGATTTCTTCAAGTGGTACAGCGCCACCGGCTATCCGACGCAGACGGCGCCTGCCACCGGTTCGGTCAACCTGACGGTGGGGGTGAAGGTGCTGTTCAACGCGCTGGCCGGCCGCGACGCGGGCGTGCCGCAGCAGTACGACTTCTTCAATGGCCAGCGGCCGCAGGACGTGACGCTGGCCGCGCTGGACGATGCGCTGGCGGCCTTGCAGAAGGCCTACGGCCAGGATCCCGCAAGCTGGCGCATACCCGCGCCGCCCATGGTGTTCGCGCCCAAGAACTTCCTGGGCGTGCCGCAGGCGGACGACAAGGCGGTGTTGAGCTTCCCGGCTACGCAGAACCGCGGCACCGAGAACAACATGACCGTGTTCGACGGCCGTGGCGTGCGCGCGGTGGACGTGGTGGCGCCGGGGCAGAGCGGCTTTGTCGCCCCGGACGGCACGCCGTCGGTCCACACCCGCGACCAGTTCGACCTGTACACCGGCTTCGGCAACAAGCGGGTCTGGTTCACGGATGCGGAAGTGCGCGCCAATGCTAAGTCGATAGAGACGTTGCGCTACTGACGGCGTAGCCGCCCTGGTGGCTGGCCAGCCGCGCATAGACCCCTTGCCGCTTGAGCAATTGATCGTGCGTGCCAGCCTCGGCCAGGGTGCCGCGCTCCAGAACCAGAATCAGGTCGGCATCGCGGATCGTCGACAGACGATGCGCGATGACCAGCGTGGTCCGGTACTGCATCAGCACGTCCAGGGCGCCGCGCACCTGCATTTCGGACAAGGTGTCCAGGTGCGAGGTGGCTTCGTCCAGGATGAGTACGGGCGCGTTCTTCAGGAAGGCGCGGGCAATCGAGATGCGCTGGCGCTGGCCGCCGGACAGCTGCATGCCGCGTTCGCCCACGCGCGTGGCCAGGCCTTCCGGCAAGGCGCGCACGAAGTCCGACAGCGCCGCCTGTTCCAGCGCGCGCGCCAGGTCCTCGCGGCTGGCTTCGGGCCGCGCCAGCCGGATGTTGCCTTCCAGCGTGTCGTTGAACAGATAGGTATCTTGCGTCACCAGCGCCACGCGTTCGCGCAGGCCGTCCAGCTGCAGCTCGCGCAGGTCCACGCCGTCCAGCTTGACCTGGCCCGCGCGCGGATCCCAGAAGCGCAGCAGCAGGCTGGCAACCGTGCTCTTGCCCGCGCCGGACGCGCCCACCACCGCCACGGTGGCGCCGGCCGGCACCTTGAAGCTCAGGTCGCGCAGGGTGTCTTCCTGTTTGCCGGGATAGGCGAAGCTGACATGGTCGAAGGCCAGCGACAGGCCATGGGCAGAGACAGGCGCAGGCAGCGGCCCGTCGGTCACCGGCTCGGGCTCGTTGGCGACTACGTGCAGGCGGCGGGTGGCGGCGATGGTGTCGGCCAGTTGCCGGCTGACCTGCGAGATCTCGGATACCGGCAGGAAGGTGGCCAGGGCGATCAGCACCAGCAGGGGCAGCATGCCGGCCGAAAGCGCGCCGGCCGATACTTGCAACGCGCCCACGACCGCCACGGCCACGCCGCCCAGGCCCATCGCGATCTCAAAGCCGGCGGTCTGCCGGGACAAGTCATCCATGATGTCCAGCCGGCGGGTCCGGTAATGGTCCGCCACGCGCAGGAATTCATCGCGGCGGCGGCCGGTGGCCTGGAAGGCGGTCAGGTCGGCCAGGCCCTGGATGGTGTCGGTGGTGTGGGCGCTCATCTCGCCCAGCGCCTCGCGCGCCTTGTCGCCCAGGGCGTCGACCTTGCGGCGGCCGCGCACCGGCGACACCAGCGCATAGGCCAGGAAGGGCAGCAGCGCCAGCGCCACCGGCCAGCTGTAGACGCCCAGGAAACCCAGCACCGATAGCGGCACCAGCACCGAGACGATGGCCGGGGCGATGGTGTGGGCATAGAAGTACTCCACCATTTCCACGTCCTGCGTGGCCAGCGCCACCAGGTCGCCGGAGCGGCGCTGCAACAGGTAGGCCGGCGCCAGGCGCTCCAGCTTGTCGTAGAGCTTGACCCGCATGTCGGCCAGCAGCTGGTACGCCATGGCGTGCGCCAGCCAGGACTCCAGCCAGTGAAACAGCGCGGCCAGGGGCGCCGCGATCAGCAGGCCGACGATCAGGGCCGAGTAGTCGCGGCCGTCGCGGATGGCGGCGACGATCAGCGCGCTGAACACGCCCACGCCGATGTAGGCCGCGACCCGTGCCACGCCCAGCAGGATCGTGGCGGTCAGCGTGCCGCGCCACGGCCGCACTACCGACAGCAAGGTGCCGAGCGTGGCGCGCCAGCCGACCTGCACCGCGTCCGCGTCCAGCGAGCGCAGGGCCGGGCCTTGCGCGCCGGATTCCTGGCCGGAGGCATCGCGGTCCGCGGCGCGCGTGGGGGCGGCCATGGCCGGGGCGGCGGATCCCGCCGACGGATTGCGGTGCGCGGCGGCCTGCTCATGCATCAGGCGGTAGTACAGGCCGCCTTGCCGCATCAGTTCCGCATGCGGTCCTTCCTCCGCGACCCGGCCCCGGTCCAGCACCAGGCAGCGGTCGGCGCCGATGACGCTGGCCAGGCGGTGCGCCAGGATCAGCGTGGTGCGCCCGGCCATCAGGCGGTCCAGCGCCTGCTGGATCAGCGCTTCGTTTTCGGTGTCCACCGAAGACAGCGCCTCGTCCAGGATCAGGATGGGCGCGTCGCGCAACAGCGCGCGGGCGATCGCCACGCGCTGGCGCTGGCCGCCGGACAGTTGCAGGCCGCGTTCGCCGATGCGGGTGGCGTAGCCCTCGGGCAGCGCCATGATGAAGTCGTCGATATTGGCGGCGCGGGCGGCGGCGCGCACCTGTTCGTGGGTAGCGTCGGGGCGTCCCAGCCGCAGGTTTTCGGCTATGGTGCCGTGGAACAGGGTGATGTCCTGGCTCACCAGCGCGATGTGCGACAGCAGCGCCTGCGTATCCAGTTCGTTCACGTCATGGCCGCCGATGCGGATGCGGCCGGACTGCGGCACGCATTCGCGCAACAGCAGGCGCACGATGGTGGATTTGCCGGCGCCGCTGGGGCCGACCACGCCGACGCGTTCGCCCGCCGCGATACGGAAGCTCAGGCCTTGGTGGGCGCGGCGCTCGGGCGTGTAGGAAAACGCCACGTTATCGAACTCGATGGTGGGCGCCAGCCGGCCGGGCGTCTTGCCGACGGCGGCGGGCGCGGGCATCAGGGGTTGGGCGTCCGTCAGCGCATGGATGCTGGCGGCGGCCGACTGGCCCAGCATGCCCCGGTGCAGCACCGAGCGCAGGTCACGCAGCGGACGGAAGATCTCGGTGCCGGCCATCAGCACGATCAGCAGGGCTTCCACGCTCATGTCGCCGTGGGCCACGCGCCAGGCGCCCAACGTCAGCGCCAGCGCCGCGCCCAGCGCCACGCCCAGGTCGCTGATGCCGCGCGTCAGCAGGCTGACCGACAGCACCCAGAAGGTATTGTCCGACAGGCTGCGGGCGCGGGCGGCCAAGCGCTGGCCCCAGGCCTTGCCCTGGCCATAGGACTTCAGGGTGGGCAGGCCCTGCACCGCGTCCAGGAAATCCTCGCCGAAATCGTTCAGCGACTTGCTGCGCGCCAGGCTGGCGCGGCGGTCCAGCATGTGCACCGCCATCGGTCCGAACAGCGCGAACAGCGCCGCCGCCAGGAACACCAGCGCGGTGGGCACGTCCCAGAACGCAATCACGGCGAAAATGGCGAAGGGCGCCGCGGCGGCGATCGCGACCTGCGGCAGGTATTGGCCGAAGAAGGCCTGCAACTGCTCGACCCCGTCCACCACCGTCAGCATCACGCCGCCCGTGCGCTGGTTGGCGAACCAGGCCGGGCCCAGGGTCACGATGCGGTCATAGAGCCGGGCGCGCAGCGCGTGCTGCACGGTGGCGGCGCAGCGGTTGGCCTGCACGGTGCGCCAGTGGTCCAGGAAGGCGCGCAGCAGCACCATGGCGGCGGCGCACAGCGCGGGCGCAAGCCAGTCCTGAGGCGGCGCGCCGTCGAACACGCGGGCCAGCAGCTGGCCCAGGAACACGTAGCGGGCGATGCCCGCCGCCAAGGCCAGCAGCCCCAGGAAAATGCCGCCCGCCATGCCGGCGCGCAAGCCCGCCGTCAACTGCCAAAGGCGCGAATCGAAATACATAGCAAACTCCTTTCAGTGCTTGCATGGTCACTGATCCCGCGCACCGGCGAAAGCGATAGTTTTTCAATCTAGGGTTGAGCTAGACTTGACCCATGGCCGATCTACCCAACCACACGCCGCCGCTGGCGGCACTGCGCGCCTTCGAGGCCGTCGCCCGCCTGGGCAGCCTGAGCCGCGCCGCCGCCGAACTCCACGTCACCAAGAGCGCCGTCAGCCATCAGTTGCGGGCGCTGGAGGCCGATCTGGGCGTGGCGCTGCTGCGCCGCGGCGGCACCGTGCGCCGCGCCGAAACCACCGCCGCGGGCGCGGACCTGCTGGCGTCCGTGCAACAAGCCTTGACCCTGCTGGAAACCGCATGCCGCAATGTGCGGGCCTCGGCTCGCGGCAAACGGCGCAATACCCTGAACGTTTCGGCCAACCCGTCGCTGGCCGCCATGTGGCTGGCGCCGCGCATCGGGCGCTTCATCGAACTGCATCCTGGCATCGACATCCAGGTCTATCTGCACGCCAGCCAGGACCCGGCCTGGAAAAGCCAGGACATCGACCTGGCATTCCTGCACGTGCGCGCCATGGGGCCGCATATCGCCGAGCCCGGCGACATTCCGCTCATGACGGAGACCGTGGTGCCGGTCTGCAGCCCGTCGCTGGTCGATCCGGCCGAGCGCGGCGATCCCGGCGTTTTCCTGCGCCATCGCTGGCTGGAGGAAAAGCACGTGGACAGCCCCGAGACCGACTGGCGCACCTGGAGTCCGCGCCTGGGGCTGGCCGAATCCGACTGGCAGGAGCCCATGGTGCTGAGCGGCTTGAGCACGGTGGCGGCGGCGGCCGCCGCCGGGGTCGGCATCGCGTTGGGTCGCGCGCCGCTGATCGACGAGGAGCTGGCCAGCGGCCGGCTGGTGCCCCTGGTGCCGCAGCTGCGCATGCCGGGTTCCTGGGGCTATGTGATGCGGATCCAGGCCAACCGGCCGATGGACGCGGCCTTGCCCACTCTGGTGGAGTTCCTGGCGGAAGAGGGGCGCAGCACCGGCGCCTGGCAGAATCTGGCGGACGCGGGGCGCTGAGGCCGCGCCTGCGCTTCAGTCCGCGCCGCCCCGGCCGCGCGGCGGCGAGCTGATGGTGACCGCCGAGGTCACGATCAGCTCCATCAGGATGTTGCGCGCCAGGTTTTCGGCGTAGTCGTTGCGCGCCTCCGCCGTGGCGATGGCGCGTTCCACCGAGCCTTCCACGATGGCGTTGATCTGCTGGATGTGCAGCTCGCAGATCTGCACCAGGTCCGGATGGCGCTTCTGGTGGAAGTACAGGAAGCGCCGCGCCAGCGTCTGCAGCATGGCGTGGAACTCGGCCGCGTAGCTGTTGCGCGAGGCGGCGCCGATCTGGCTGGTCAGCGTGAAATGCAGGCGCATGTACATGCGCATGTCGTTGATGGCCTTGAGGTCTTCGAGTTCGCGGGCCAGGCGCGCCAGTTCGGCGCGCTCTCCATCGTCGGCCCATTGCGCCGCCTGCGCCACGATCAGCCGTTCGATCTCGCGCCGCGCCTGGATGATCTTCAGCTGTCCCTGGTAGTCGATCTCGGAAATGAAGATGCCCTGGCGCGGGGCGATTTCCACCAGGCGCTGGAACGCCAGCTTCTGCAGCGCGTCGCGCACCGGCGAGCGGCCGATGCCGACGCGCTCGCTCAGGGTGGTTTCCGACCATTGACTGCCCGGCGGCAGTTCGCCGGTGACGATCATTTCCTCCAGGGCGCAATAGGCCTTTTCGGTCTGGCTGACGGCCGTGCGGACAAAGAGGGGGGCGGACTGGGTCATGGAGTCGGAAGCGCGCGTTGTTGAAGTTCGCGTTTTAACACTTTGCCGGTGCTGTTCTTGGGCAACTCATCCAGGAATACATAGCGCTTGGGCCGTTTGAAGCGTGCGATGGATGCCAGGCAGAGTTGGTCCAGGTCCTGCTCCGTGGCGCGGGCGCCGGGCTTCAGCACCACGAAGGCCAGCACCGACTCGCCCCATTCGGGGTCGGGGCTGCCCACCACCGACACTTCCTGCACGGCATCGTGGCGCATCAGCGCCTCTTCCACCTCGCGCGGATAGATATTGGTGCCGCCGCTGATGATCACGTCCTTGGAGCGGTCTTTCAGATGCAGCAGGCCACGTTCGTCCAGGATGCCGATATCCCCGGTATGGAGCCAGCCGTTCGCCAGGGTGTCGGCGCTGGCGCGCGGATTGTTCCAGTAGCCTTGCATCACGGTCGGCCCGCTGACCACGACTTCACCCAATTCGCCGGCGGCGGCCGGCTGGCTGGATGCTGCGCGTATCTCGACCTCCATGGAGGCCTGGACGTAGCCCACCGATCCCAGCAGGATGTCATCGTTGTTGGCCACCGCGTCGGCGATCTGGGCTGCCGACAGCGCGGAGATCGACATCGGGCTTTCGCCCTGTCCGTAGATCTGCGCCACGCGCGCGCCGTAGCAGGCGACCGCGTCCTTGATGTCTTCGACGTAGAACGGCGCGCCGCCCACGATCAGCGTGCGCAGGCCGGGCTGCGGCCCGTTGGTCTGGCGGGCGTGACGCACGATGCGCTGCACGATGGTGGGCGAGGCGAACAGGCTGACGCGGCGATAGTGCGTCAGCAGCGCGGACAGTTCGTCTTCATCCAGCCCGCCGCTGTCGGGGATGATCTGCAAGGCGCCATGCAGCCAGTACGGAATGCTGTAGAGGCCGGCGCCATGCGATAGCGGCGCGACGTGCACGATGGCGTCGCCGGGCTGCACCGACTGCACGTCGGCGTAGAAATTCAGGCACATGCCCACCATGTTGGCGTGGCTGAGCATGACGCCTTTGGGCTTGCCCGTGGTGCCGCTGGTGTAGAACAGCCAGGCCAGTTCCTGCGGCTTGCGCCGCTCCAGCGCCAGCGCCGGGCCGATGGCGGCGTTAGCGTAGCGGGCCGAATCCACGTCCACCAGCTGCACGCCGTCCAACTCGCGCACGACGGACGCCAGCCCCTCATGCACGGCGCCTCGCGACAGGCACAGACGGGCGCCGCTGTCGCGCAGCATGTAGTCCAGTTCCTTGGCGTGCAGCTTGGCGTTGACGGGAACGGCGCACAGGCCTGCATGCCAGATGGCAAGCATCGATTCGATATAGGCGGGATGGTTGGGCAGCGCCAGCATGACGCGCTCGCCGGCCTGCAAGCCCATGGGGCCGCGCAACCAGCCGGCCAGCGCTTGCACGCGGGCCTGGAGCTGGGCGTAGGTAAGCGGGTCGCGGGTGCCTGCGGCCAGAGCGGGCTGGCCGGCGTGGGTGATGGCGCTGCGGTGAAAGAGAGAGCTGAGATGCATGGCGGTCTCTGGGGTTGATGGGGCGCGCGGATCAGCGGCCGAGCAGGGTGATGCAGGTCACTGCTTCTTCCACGCCGTTGAATCCACCGCCGTTCTCGGCGATGGCGAAGCGCGCGCCTTCGACCTGGCGGGCGCCGGCCTCGCCGCGCAGCTGGATCACCATTTCGTGGACCTGGGCCAGGCCGGTGGCGCCGATGGGGTGGCCGCGCGACAACAGGCCGCCGGACACGTTGATCGGGATGCGGCCGCCCAGGCTGGTGGCGCCGGATTCGGCCATCGGTCCGCCTTCGCCGAAGGCGCAGAAACCCAGCGCTTCGGTTTGCTGGATCTCGGCGAATGCGGTGGCGTCGTGGACTTCCGCCAGCGACATATCCTGCGGACCGACCCCGGCGCGTTCATAGGCTTCCAGCGCGGCCAGATGGCACAGGTGGCGGTCGTAGCGGTCGGCCGGGCGGTCGGTGGCGGTGCGCAGCACGCTGGCGTACAGGCGCACGGCGCGGGCGCGCTGCAGGCGCTTCAGTCCTTGGGCGTTGCAGACGATAGCGGCCGCCGCGCCGTCGCTGATGGGCGCGCACATGGGCAAGGTCAGCGGCCAGGACACGGGCCGGGCGGCCAGGGCCTCGTCTATCGTCATGGGGTACTGGAACTGCGCCAGCGGATTGCGGGTGGAATGCATGTGGTTCTTGGCGGCCACGGCGGCCAGCTGGCGCTGGGTGGTGCCGAAGGTCTTCATGTGCAGCCGCGCCAGGCTGGCGTAGATGTCCATGAACACGCTGCGCTTGCCCGGCTCTTCGAAGCCGGGCGGGGGCGTCACATCGGGCGCCAGCGCCATCAGCCGCGCCATCTGCGCCGGCGCGTCGTGCACGTCCCAGGCGCCGTCGAATACGGCGAAGCTCTTGGCCTTGTCCTCGGAAAACAGCTTGTCCACGCCCACCGCCAGGCAGATGTCGCCCGCGCCCGAGGCCACGTACAGGTGCGCCGCGTTCAGCGCGGTGCTGGAGCTGGCGCAGGCATTCTCCACGTTGGTGACGGGGATGCCGGCGATGCCCATGGCCTTCAGCGCAACCTGGCCGGCCACCATGTATTGGCCTTCGATGGAACCCTGGCCGGCGGTGGCGAAGTAGGCCGCCTGCAGGTCGGCGGCGTCGCAGCCGGCGTCGGCCAGCGCCTGCGTGACCGCGTCGCGCACCAGGTCCTTGACGCTTTTGGCCGGCTGTTTGTCGAAGCGGGTAATGCCCACGCCCGCGATGTAGGTGGTGTCGTTGCTCATGCTTGGATGCCCGTGGTGAGGATGGATTCGATGATGTGGCGGTCGGCCTCGACGTCCGCGGCCGATCCGCTCCAGGCGATTTCGCCGTGGTCCAGCACGTACTGGCGGTGCGCCAGGCGGGCGGGGACCTTCAGGTTCTGCTCGACCAGCACGATGCCGGTGCCCTGGCGGTGGACTTCGGCGAACACGTCGATAAGTTCGTTGACGATGCGCGGCGCCAGCCCTTCGGTCGGCTCGTCCAGCAGCAGCACCCGCGGATTGCCCAGCAGCGCTCGGGCGATCGCCAGCATCTGCTGTTCGCCGCCGGACAACTGGTCGCCATGGAAGCCTATGCGCTCGCCCAGCCGCGGAAAGACCTGCAGCACGCGGTCCTGGGTCCAGTAGCCGGGCTGGTGCGCCAGCGCGCCCATGCGCAGGTTCTCCCGCACCGTCAGGTTGGGGAAGATGCGGCGCGTGTCGGGCACCAGGGCGATGCCGTCGCGGCTGATCTGTTCGACGGCGCGGCGCGTGGCGTCCTGGCCGGCGATCAGGCGGTTGCCCGACGACAGCGGCAATAGACCGATCAATGTCTTGAGTACCGTGGACTTGCCGGCGCCGTTGCGCCCGACGATGGCGACGATTTCGTCCTGGGCCGCGCGCAGACCAATGTTCTTGAGCGCCAGCGCCTGGCCGTAGTGCACGCTGGCATGTTGCAGTTCGATCATGCCGCCACCTCCTCGCCCAGGTAGACGGCGCGCACGGTGGCGTCGTCGCGGATGGCGGCCGGCGGCCCCTCGGCCACCTTGCGGCCGTTGGACAGCACCACGATGTGTTCGGACAGCGTCATGATCACGTCCATGTTGTGTTCGATCAGCAGCACCGTGCGGCCGGCGGCGGCATGGCGGATCAGGCGGGTGGCGCCGGCGATCTCGTGATGGCCGACGCCGGCCAGCGGTTCATCCAGCAGCAAAATGCGCGGATTGGGCAACAGGGTCAGGCCCAGTTCCAGCGCGCGCTGCAAGCCATACGACAAGGTGCCTGCCACGGTGTCGCGCCAGGCGGTCAGGTCGGTCAGTTCTAGCATGGCGTCGATGGAGGATGCCAGCCGGCGGTCATAGCGCGGCGCCAGCCAGAACGGCAGCAGGCGGGAGTGGCTGATCTGCGCGGCGATGCGCAGGTTCTCCAACACCGTCATCTCGGGAAAGATCTTGGTGATCTGGAAGCTGCGGCCGATGCCATGACGGGCGCGTTCATGGGCCCGCAGGCGCGAAATGTCCGCGCCGTGGCACAGGATGCGGCCGCCATGGCCGGGCAGGTTGCCCGACAGCACGTTGAGCAAGGTGGTCTTGCCGGCGCCGTTGGGACCGATCAGGCCGTAGACGCGGCCGGTTTCGAAGGCATAGCTGAAGTCCTCGATGGCGCGCAGCGCGCCGAAGGTGACGCTGACCCGGTCGCATTGCAGGGCGATGTCGCTCATGACGGGCTCCCTTCGCGCGGGGCCAGCGGCACGCTGGACGCGGCCGGACTGGCGGGGGCGGGCGCCGCGGGGCGTTGGCGGCCCCAGCGGGCCTGCAGCGCGCCCAGCACCCCTTGCGGGAAATACAGCGTGGCCAGGATGAAGACCAGGCCCAGGATGCCGTACCAGTAGGGCGTCCAGCCGCTGAGCCATTCCTTCAGCGCTTCGAACAACAGCACGCCGGCCACCGGTCCCCACAGCGTGCCCGCGCCGCCCAGCAAGGTCATGATGATGACGTCGCCGGAGGTGGTCCAGTGCAGCATCTGCGGGTTCATGTACATCAGCACCGCGGCCAGCAGTCCGCCCGCCAGGCCGCCGACCGCGCCCGAAACCAGAAAGGTGATCTGCTTCAGGCGCTGCACGTTGTAGCCCAGCTGGGCGGCGCGGATTTCGTTCTGGCGCACGCCCGCGACCGCGCGGCCGAAGGGCGAGGCGCGCAGCATCGCCATCAGCGCCATCACCAGGGCGAAGATGGCGGCGACGTACCAATAGAAGTTCACGGTATCGAAGAAGTCGATGCCCGCGAGTTCCGGCCTGCCGATGCCGGGCAGGCCGTCGGCGCCGCCGGTCCATTCGCGCAGCTTGCTGTCGGCCAGGATGTACATGAGCTGCGACAGCGCCAACGTGACCAGAGCGAAGAAGATCCCCGAGACCCGCAGCGCGAACACGCTGAAGATCCAGGCGCAGGCGGCGCCCGCCACGATGGCCAGCGCCAGGCCCGCCTCGAATGGCAGGCCGTAGCGTTGGGTGGCCAGCGCTAGCGCATAGCCGCCCGTGCCCAGGAAGGCCGCATGGCCGAAGGACACCATGCCCAGCAGGCCGAACACCAGGTCGAAGCCCACGGCGAAGATGGACCACACCATGATCAGGATGCTCAGGTTCAACAGGAAATCGTTTTGCGTGCAGAAGGGCACCGCGATCACCGCGGCGGCCACGCCGGCCGCGATGGCGGCGTCTTGGCGGGAAGTCGTCATGCCAGCCTCGCTTGGCGGGAGAACAGTCCTTGCGGACGGGTGAGCAGGGTGGCGATCAGCATGGCGAAGGTCAGGATGTCGACCCAGCTGGGCATGAAGGTGTAGCCCACCGCGCGCACCATGCCGATCAAGAGCGACGCGGCGACCACGCCGCGGATGTTGCCCAGTCCGCCCAGGATCACCACGATGAAGCAGTCGATAATGGTGTTGGTGGCCATGCCCAGCTCGATCGGGAAGAGCGGGGCGGAGATGGCGCCGGCCAGCCCGGCCAGCGCCGCGCCCACGCCGAACACCGCGCTGCGGATGGCGGCGGCGGGCAGGCCCAGGATGCGCACCATCTCGCCGTCGCTGCTGGCGGCGCGCACCAGCATGCCGAAGGTGCTTTTCTCCAGCACGAAGAACAGCGCTGCCGATACCGCCAGGCCGAAGGCGATGACGAACAGGCGGTAGACGGGGATGGTGCTGCCGGCCAGCTCGACCGTGCCAGCCAGTAGCGCCGGCATCGGCGTTTCCTGGTAGCCCAGGCCCCAGACGAACTTCACGGCCTCGCTGATGACGAGGATGAAGCCGAAGGTCAGGATCAGTTGATAGAAATGCGGGCGGTTGTACAGCGGCCGCAGGGCCAGCCGTTCCATCGCCACGCCGACCAGGCCGACGCCCACCGTCGCCACGACCAGGCCGGCAATGAAGGAACCGGTGCGCAGCTGGATGTCGAAGGCCAGGTAGGCGCCCAGCATGTACAGCGCGCCATGGGCGAAATTGATGACGCCCAGCATGCCGAAGATAAGCGTAAGGCCGGACGCCAGCAGGAACAGCAGCATTCCCAGGCTCAGGCCGATGATCACGGTGGACATGGCAGAAATCCGTCAGGCGGCGCGCCCAGGCGCGCCGGGTGGAAGACCGGTCCGCGGGGGGGACCGGCGGGTGCATGGCGCGGCGGCTTCAGCCCGCGCAGGGTTCGAACACCTGGTCCGGCGGAAACACCTTGACGATGTCCATCACGTAGGCCGGCTGCGGCGGCTTGCCCGTGTCCACCACGCCCCACAGGCCGTTCTGCATGGCCTGGTGGTCGCAAGCGCGCATGGTCTTCTTGCCTTCCACCGAGTTGTCGCGCTCGCTGGCGGCAAACGCCTCGACCCACTTTTCCTTGTCCCAGGTGCCGGTCTTGTCGACCACGTCCAGCCACCAGCTCATGCCGTCGTAGGCTTCGCCGGCGGCGGCCGAGGGGAACTCGTTGTATTTCTTGCGGAAAGCCTCGACGAAGGCCTTGTTGGCGTCGTTCTCGACGGTGAAGTGATATCTCACGCCCGACTGCACGCCGACCGCGGTGGGTCCCACCCCGGCCGCCATGGTTTCGTCGGCGATGACCGGGCCGAAGATCTTGCGCGTCTTGCCCAATTCGATCTGGCCGGCCTGCTTGACCATGGTGACGGCGTCCGAGCCCGTCATGAACAGCGCCACGCCGTCGGCGTTGGAGCGCGCGATCTTGTCGGCGATGGACGAATAGTCGCGGTTGCCCAGCGGCGGGAAGTCGGCGCCCACGATCTCGATGCCAGCCTTTTCGGCCTCGCGCCGGTACCAGTCCCAGCTGTCGCGCGTGGCCTGGTAGTCGGCCGTGACGCCGTAGATCCGCTTGAGCTTCTGCTCCTTGGAATAGGCCAGCGCCATGCGCTGCTCCATGCCCAGCGTGTTGGAGGTGCGGAAGGTATAGCGCGAGCCGCCCGGCACGGTGATCTTGTCGTCGGCCGACATGGTGACCAGATGGGGGATCTTGCGCTGCTTGGCGATGTTCATGATGGCCAGCGTGCTGGCCGAGCTGACCGCGCCGAAGATCATCTGCGATCCGTCGGAGATCAGCCGGGTGGTCTTCTGCACCGCGGGCTGCGGCTTGGTTTCGTCGTCCTCCCAGGTGACCTGGATGGGCTTGCCCAGCACTTTGCCGCCGCGCTGTTCGATGGCGATGGTGACGCCTTTGCGCATGTCTTCGCCAAAGATGCCGTAGGTCCCCGACAGCGATACCACGCCGCCGATCTTGAACGTGTCGGGATCGGCGGCGTGCGCCCCTGTCGTGAACAGGGCGCACAACGCCAGCGCGCCGCTGGCGGCGTGACTCCATGTCTTCATTTCTTGTCTCCACGTATTTTTCATTATGGCTCGTAATGTTTTACGTAGCTCAGTTGAAATACTACGATTGAGATTGTGATGTGAAAAATTGGGGTATACCCGAGCCATAAGGGCGAAAAAAAGCCCCAGGGCCGCAGGGCGCTGGGGCGGGGTTGGTCGAAAGGCCTTAATCCTGGAACAGCGTCTGGACGCTTTCGCGCACCAGCGCGAACAACTCGACCGCCAGGTCGGACGGTTCGGAATCCCGCAGCCGGAAGATGGCCACCGGCGGAAGCGGGATGCGGGGGCTGACGTCCAGCAGCGTCAGGTTCAGGCGTTGGGCCAGATAAGCGGCGGAGTCCGACCGCAGCAGGCCGATGAAGCCAGGCTGTTCCGCCACCACCGCGCCGATGAACGGGGGGCTGGATTCGACCGTCGCGGGCGGCACCGGCAGCCGCAGCTTGAGCAGGGCGGTGCGCAAGGCATTTCGCACCAGGGAGTCTTTCGACGGCATGACCCAGGAGTATTGCAGCAGCTCTTCGATGGGGACCTGCCTGCCTCCCTGGATCGTGTCCGGGTGGGCGACGAAACTCAGCTCATCCGGATAGAGAACCTCCACATGCAGCAAGGCCGCTTCGTCATCCCTGAGATTCCTGCCCGGCAGGCTGCCGATGACGAAATCCAGTTCCCCGGCCATCAGCATGTCGAACAGCCTGACGGCAATGCCGTCGATGATTTCCACGTGCGCCTGCTGGTGCCGCGCCGCGATCAGGGCCACGGGGCGGGACAGCAGGGACATGCCGGTGTAGGACGGGGCTCCGGCCCGCAGTGTGCGGATGGGATTGCGGCGCAGTTCCGTCAGCTCCGATTCCAGTCGCGCCAGCTTGTTGACGATCAGCCTGGCGTCATGCGTCAGCGATTCCCCGAAGGGGGTCAACGAGACCCCGTCGCGCCGCCGCTCGAAGACGGCGGCGCCCAGGGCATCTTCCATTTCCCGGGCCATCTTGCTGATGGCCGGCTGGGACAGGGACATCTGGTCCGCCAGTTGGCGAAACGACAGTCCTTCCGAGACGCCTTTGATCAGTTCGAACTGCTTCAGGCGCAGGCGGCCCAGGAGCTTGGAACTGCCTTGAGGCTGCGGATCGGTGCTCATGGCTTACCCAAAAGTTATCACCATTTGAGTTTATTTCAGTTATCAGTTAAGCGTTGCCTCCTTATCCTAGGGCCAGCAGTGAAAGCAAAAAAGCCACTGCACCGGAGGAGACCACCATGAAACTCAAGAATCTGTTCGCGCCCCTGGCCGCGATGTTGATGCTGGGCGGCTTGTGCGGCGCCGTGCGGGCCGAAGCGGCCTGGCCCGCCAAGCCGGTCACCATCATTGTTCCGTTCCCGCCTGGCGGCGCCACCGATGTGATGGCCCGCCTGTTCGCCCCGCGCATCGAGGCCGCCATCGGCCGTCCCGTCGTGGTGGAAAACAAGGCTGGCGCGGGCGGCACCATCGGCACGTATCAAGTCGCCCGGGCGCGCAACGACGGATACACCTTGCTGTGGGGGACCGTCGCCACGCATGGCATCGGTCCGAACATCTACAAGAATCTCGCCTACGACGCGGTGGCCGATTTCGAACCCGTCGTGCACGTGGTCGACCAGCCCTACGTGCTGGTCGCTCATCCTTCCAAGAAAATCACCTCGCTGGCGGATCTGCTCAGGCAAGCCAAGGAAAGGCCCGGCCAGATTTCCGTGGCCACCGCCGGGGTGGGTACCGCTGCGCACATGCTGTTCGAGAAGCTGCAGTCGGACACGGGTACATCGATGCTGGGGGTTCCTTACAAGGGGGCGGGGCCAGCCATGGCGGACCTGCTGGGCGGACAGGTGGATCTGGCTTTCGACGTGATCCTGACCACGGCTCCCTATATCGCTGCGGGCAAGCTCGTGCCGCTTGCCGTGACCAGCGGCAAACGATCGCAGACCCTGCCCAACGCGCCGACCATGGCCGAAGCCGGCGCAAAGGGTTTCGTCGCGTCCGGCTGGAACGGCCTGTTTGCGCCTCGCGGCACGCCCCAGGCCGTTGTCGAAAAAATCAATGCCGCCGTGAACCAGGCGCTGCAAAGTCCGGAAATCAACCGGCGCCTGTTGTCTGAGGGGTCTATCCCTGTGGGCGGCACGGCCGCGGATTTTGCCGGCTTCATCCAGGCCGAGATCCGGACCTGGGGCGACGTGGCCAGGCAAGCCAATGTTTCGATGGACTGAGGAAAGACGATGAATGCCGAGCAAGCGAAAAAGCCGGACGCGGATCAGGCCGCTCCAGGCCCGTGCGCGGGGCCGTTGGCGGGCGTGCGGGTGCTGGATATTTCCACGGTGGTGGCGGGCCCGTTCTCGGCCACGCTGATGGCGGACCTGGGAGCGGAAGTCCTGAAGATCGAGCTGCCGGGCGACGGCGACCACATACGTCAGTTGCCGCCGCACAAAAGCGGCGTGGCGCTCTGGTCGAAAGTCGCTAACCGCAACAAGCGCGGCATCACGCTGGATCTGCGCCAGCCGGAAGGCTTGGCGATACTCGAACGCCTGTTGCCCCGCTACGATGTGCTGGTGGAGAACTTCCGGCCGGGCACGCTGGACCGCTGGGGCCTGGACATGGCGCGTTTGCGCGCCTTGCGGCCCGACCTGATCGTGCTGCGCGTGACCGGCTTCGGCCAGACCGGGCCCTACCGGTCGCGGCCCGGCTTTGCCCGGATCTTCGAGGCCATGTCGGGCTTCGTGAACCTGTGCGGCGAAAAGGACGGCCCGCCGCTATATCCGGGCTTTCCGGTGTCCGACGCCTTGACCGGCGTGTTCGGCGCCTACGCCATCACGGCGGCGCTGCTGCACCGGCAGAAGCACGGGGAAGGGCAGGAAATCGATCTTTCCGCCACGGAGGCGATGCTGCGGGTGCTGGATTTCATGCCGATCGAATATGACCAGCTAGGCGTAGCGCGTTCGCGCCAGGGAAATCTCAATGCCTATTCGGCGCCCAGCAGCGTGTACAAGACCCGCGATGACAAATGGGTGGTGCTGGCCGTCAGCGCGCCCACCGTGTTCCGGCGGCTGGCCCACGCCATCGGGCGCGCCGATCTGCTGGATGATCCCTTGTTCAGCACCAATACCGCGCGCATCCAGAACCGCGCCGAGATCGAGGCCATCATGGAAAACTGGTTCCGCGCGCATGCGCTCGGCGAGGCGTCCGACATCCTGATGCGGCACGAGGTCAGCTTCAGTCCCATCTACGACATCGCCGACATCGTGGCGGACCCGCATTTCATCGAGCGCCAGGTCCTGGTGCGCGTCGAGGACGAGGAACTGGGCTCCGTCAGCATGCAGAACGTGGTGCCCCGGTTCTCGGCGACGCCGGGCCGGATCTGGCGGACCGGGCCTGGCGTCGGCCAGCATAACGACGAAATCTATGGGCAGGAACTGGGCCTGTCGCGGGCGCAGCAGGCGGACCTGCGCGAGCGCAGCATCATCTAGGACAGCGCGCAGGGAGGACGAGATGACGATTCCATTGCTGCCGCCGCGCTTCAGCGGCACCTTCACGCTTTCGAATGCGCTGCACGACGGCTACCTCCAGGCGGTCGGCGGCGGCCATCCGGTGCATAGCTCGCGGGACCTGGCCTTGCAATCGGGCTTTGCGGACGTGCCGCTGGCTGGCATCCATGTATTGGGCGCGTCCATGGCGACATTCACGCGCCAGTTTGCCGGCAACCCCATGCTGCTGCTGAAGGTGGAAACGAAGTTCCTGCGTCCGGCATATCCAGGAGATGCGCTGGGACTGGAACTCGAACTGCTTGAAAGCGCGGCGGTCGCCGGCACGCCGTTCACCGGCGGCCGGTACCAGGGCTATTGCATCGATGCGGACCAGCAAAAGGTGCTGATGCTCGATTTCAAGATACGTGTGGCTTTGGCGGGAAGCAACCTTAGCGCTGGCGCGCCGTAGTCTGCGTCAACGCCGACTGCACCATGCTTTCGACCAGCGGGATGACCTTGTCCGCCAGTTCGGGGCGATAGGCGTAGGGATGGGTTTCATCCATGTAGGTGGACTGGCACATTTCCAGCTGGATCGCGTGGACGTTGTCCGCGGGCTTGCCGTAGTGGCGCGTGATGTAGCCGCCCTTGAAGCGGCCGTTCACCGCCCACGTGTAGGCGGAGTTGTCGCGCAGCCGGCTTTCGACGGTTGCCAGGATATCGGGCGCGCAGGCTGCGCTGTCGGCCGTGCCGATGTTCAGGTCGGGCAGCTTGCCCTCGAACAGGCGCGGCAGCACGCTGGCGATCGAGTGCGCTTCCCACAGCAGCACGGTGCCGTGTTCAGCCTTGATGCGGTCGATTTCCTCGCACAGCTTGGCGTGGTAGGGCTTCCAGTAGGTCTGCAGGCGATGTTCGCGCTCGGCGTCGGTGAGGACGGCTTCGTTGCGGTAGAGAGCGTCGCCACGAAACGTCTGGGTCGGGCACAGGCCGGTCTTGGTCTGGCCGGGATACAGGCTTTCATCGTTGGGTGGGCGGTTCAGGTCCACCACGTAGCGCGAATAGCGCGCGCCGATGACCGACGCGCCCAGCGCCTGGGCGAATTGATACAGCGTGTCCAGATGCCAGTCGGTATCGCCCGATTGCAGGCCCAGCGGCGTCATCTGCGCGCGCTGCGAGTCGGGAATCATGCTGCCCAGGTGGGGAATGGAGATCAGCAGCGGCGCCGTGCCGCGGCTGAATTGATAGATGTCGCTCAAGTAAAACTCCGGGGGAAATGGCGGGGCGCAGGCAAGGGCATGCCTGGCAGCGTCCCTGGGTATCCGGTATTGCGCCGTCTGGGGCAATGCCGGCAATCATAGTGGATCGGGCGCATGTCTACGCCCGCGGCGGCGCCGCGTCGCTGGCCCAGGGTGCGCCGCTGCTCCATTTGCTGGCGATGGCGTCGATCAGGACCCGCACCTTGGGCGCCAAATGGCGGCGGTGCGGATAGACCGCGCAGACCGGTGCGCCGGCAGGCGCCACGGATTCCAGCACCGGCGTCAGCCGGCCGGCGCGCAGATCTTCGCCCACCAGGAAGGCGCCCAGCTGGGTGATGCCTTCGCCTGCCAGCGCGGCGTCGCGCAGTGCCTCCGTGTTGCCCAGCCGCATGCGGCCGGCCACGTGCACGGCGCGTTCCTGGCCGTTGACGGCAAAACGCCAGGGCACCAGCGCGCCGGCGTGGGTGTAGGCCAGGGTCTGGTGGCTGGCCAGGTCATCCGGATTGGCGGGCGCGCCGTGGCGGTCCAGGTAGCCGGGCGCAGCGCAGGCGATCAGGCGGTGCGGCGCCAACACCCGCCGCACCAGCCGGCTGTCGGTTTCGCCGCCGATGCGGATGGCCACGTCCACGCCGTCGCGCACCAGGTCGATGTAGTCGTCGGAAAAGCTGACGTCCGCCTCGACCTCGGGCCAGTCCCGCAGGTAGTCGCGCAGCAGCGGCATGATGTGCAAGCGCCCCAGCGACACCGGCAGATCGATGCGCAGCCGGCCGCGCGGCGCCTGCTTGCGGCTGGCCATGGCGTCGGTGGCGTTGTCCACCTCGGACAGGATGCGCTGCGCGTGTTCGTAAAAGACGCGGCCTTCGTCGCTCAGACTGACGCTGCGGGTGCTGCGGTGAAGCAAGCGCGCGCCCAGGCCGAGTTCCAGGCGCGCGATGCACTTGCCGATGGCCGAACGCGACAGACCCAGCTTTTCGGCCGCGGCGGTGAAGCTTTGCGTGTCGGCCACGCGGACAAACGCGAGCAGGTCGCCTATGTGGTCCAGGCGGGCGGCCGGGTAGGGTGAATTGTGCACGATTCGTCCCTTTTGTTTATTCATTAACCTACTTTATCAGCGAAATGGAAGCAGTAGACTGCCTAGGGGTCGGCCCGGCTTGGGTCTTATCTGGAACCTCATCATGACCCGCGGCACCTCGTTGCAAGACTTGCCCACTCCTGGCTCTCCTAGCGCCTCACCGCAGGCCGAAAGCACCGGATGGCGCGCCTGGCTGGGCGTCATCGCCGTGGGCATGGCGACCTTTTGCGTGGTCACCACCGAAATGCTGCCGGTAGGACTGTTCGTTCCCATCACGGCAACGCTCGACGTCTCGGTGGGCATGGGCGGCTTCATGTTGTTCGTGCCCGCCATCCTGGCGGCGCTGTTCGCGCCGTTGGTCGTTCTCGGCGCGAAGAGCGCCGACCGCCGCGCGATCCTGTGCGGCTTGCTGGCGCTGCTGGTCTGCGCCAACGCGGCCAGCGCCTGGGCGCCCAGCATGCCGTGGTTCCTTGCGGCGCGGGTCCTGGTGGGTTTCTGCATCGGCGGCATCTGGGCGGTCGCGGGCGGGCTGGCGGGCAGGCTGGTCGGGCCGGGCGCCGTGGGACTGGCCACGTCCATCATCTTCGGCGGGGTCGCGGTGGCGTCCGTGCTGGGCGTGCCGTTGGGCGCCTTCATCGGCGAGCTGGCCGGCTGGCGCGCAGCCTTCGGCGTCATGGCGGCGCTGTGCGCCGGCGTGCTGCTGATGAATCTGCTGAGTCTGCCGCCGCTGCCCGCGGCGCACTCGCTGCGGCCGCGCCAACTGCTGTCGCAACTGGCCAATCCGGGCTTGCGGCTGGGCCTCCTCATCACGCTGTTCCTGGTCGCCGGCCATTTCATGGCCTACACCTTTGTCCGTCCCTTGCTGCAGATCCACGCGGCGTTCGGGGAAAGCTGGATCGGGCCGCTGCTCTTTGCCTATGGCACGGCGGGCGTGGCGGGCAACTTCCTGGGCGGGGCAGCGGCTGCGAAACGTCCCGCCGCGACCCTGCTTGCGATCGCGGCCAGCCTGTTGCTGATCTTGCTGCTGCTGGCCATGCTGGGGCAGCTACGCCCGGCGGCGGCCGCCTTGCTGTTGCTGTGGGGCCTGGCCTACGGCGCGGTGTCGGTGTCGCTGCAAACCTGGATGATGAAGGCGGCGCCGGACGCGGTCGAGGCCGCCACCGCGCTGTTCGTCGCAGTGTTCAACCTGGGCATCGCGGCCGGTTCGCTGCTGGGCGTGCCCAGCGTGGACGCGCTGGGGCTGCGGGCCAATCTGTGGCTGGCGGCTGCCTGCATGCTGTGGCCGGCGCTGATGCTGGCGCGGGCAGGGTGGGGCGAAATGCACGGCGGCTACGCGCGGAAGGCGCGCAACAGGGTGTCCACGCCGTAGCGGCAGGTCGCCAGATGGTCCTCGTCCGGGCCTTCGGCACGGCCGCCGGTCAGCCGGGCGAGCGAGGCGATGCCGTTGATCAGGTTGCCCAGGGTGCGCGCCGCCAGGCGCGGATCGTCGATGTGCAATTCGCCGCGCTCGCAAGCCCGTTGCAGGCATTGCTCCAGAGGGGCGTGGAGCTGCATTTCCACTGCCAGCCGCAGGGACTCGGCCAGTTGCGGCAGGCGATGCGATTCCGAGATGACCAGGCGGTAGAGCGCGACCGATTTGGGCTGCACGGAGTAGCTCAGGAGACGTCGCGCCAGTTCGTGCAGGGCTGGACCCACGGGCTGGTCCAGCATGGCATCCGCAAACACCGCTGCGCGCATGCCGTTCAATTCATGTTCCAGCACCGCGACCAGCAGACCTTCTTTGTTGCCGAACAACTGGTAAGCGGTGGCCGCGGATCCGCCCGCCTGGCGCACGATGCGCTGGATGGACGTTTGCGCGTAGCCGTGTTCCAGCAATGACTGCGTGGCGGCTTCGAGCAGGCGCTCACGGCGCGCTTCGCCCCGGCTGGTCAGCGCGCGCGGCGTCGTATCGTCTGGAATGGTGTGCACTTCGTTCCCCCCGTGGCCGTAATCGGCCGCTGACTCCCTATGTCCGGCGGCGTGTCTGGCTGAAATTGTGTAATGTATAGTACATTACGCTGACGCAACATCATCCAAATCGCTGTGACGCCCTGCAACAACGGCGCTCGCGGCGCACATCGCTATGATCGACGACCTGCTTCAACTGGGAAAACTCGTCAGCCTGGGGCTGGCCCTGATGCTGCCGCTGGCCAATCCCCTGACCTCCATGACGCTGCTGCTGTCCCTGGGCCAGCAGATTCCCTACAAGGAGCGCGAACGCCAGGTCAAGCAGGCGGCGTTCTACGTGGTCGGCATCATGGTGGTGACCTACTACGCCGGCGCCTGGATCATGCATACCTTCGGCATCTCGATCCCGGGGCTGCGTATCGCCGGCGGCCTGATCGTGGCCAGCATCGGTTTCAGCATGCTGTTCCCGTCCGCGCCGTCTACCGCGTCCGAAGCCGACGTGGCGGACGCCCAGGCCAACCGCCAGACCCCCAACATCGCCTTCGTGCCGTTGGCGATGCCGGGGACGGCCGGGCCGGGCACGATCGCCATGATCATCAGCGGTGCGGCGACCCTCGACGCGTCGGTGTCGCAGACCTACGCGGCCTGGGTGCTGGCGGTGACGCCCATCCTCGTGTTCTCCCTGCTGGGCCTGCTGTTCTGGATCTGCCTGCGTTCAGCCGGACGCATCGTGGCGGTGATTGGCCAGGGCGGGGTGGAGGCCATTTCCCGCATCATGGGCTTCCTGTTGGTGTGCATGGCGGTGCAGTTCGTGATCAACGGCGTTCTCGAAATCGTGCAGCAATATGGCGGCGTCTAATCCTGCCCGGCGCGGCTGGCTGGCGATCACAGGGCGCATCGCCTTCAGCCTGGCGCTGATTTTTTCCGCGCTATGGGGTTGCCTGGCGTTGGCTTACCGCGTGCCGGGCGGGCAGGTCGCGCAAGGCGCGGCGGCGCTGGCCTGGGCCGCGCTATGCCTGCATGCGGCTGTCGCGCTGTGGCGTGGACGCACGCGGCGCGCCATCTGGACCTGGCTGTTTGGCATGGCCGCGTTGTGTGTGTGGTGGCAGACGCTGGCGCCCTCCAACGACCGGATCTGGGCAGACGACGTGGCGCGCACGCTGCGCGGCAGCGTTTCCGGATCCATCGTCACCTTGGACAGCGTGCGCAACTTCGATTGGCAGGCCGATACCGATACGCGCTACACGGCGCGCTGGGAAAGCCAGCAATACAACTTGAACGAGCTGACCTCGGTGGACATGGTGCTGTCGTACTGGGGCAGCCCGGCCATCGCCCACACGCTGGTTTCCTTTGGCTTCAGCGACGGCCGCCACGTCGTGTTCTCGGTCGAGATCCGCAAGGAGCGCGGCGAACAGTTCTCGGAGATCGGCGGCTTCTTCAAGCAGTTCGAACTGAGCGTGATCGCCGCCCAGGAACGCGACATCCTCTACGTGCGCGCCGGGCCGCGCGCCGAGCGCGTGTACCGGTATCCGGTCGACATGCCGGTGCCCGCCATGCGCGAATTGTTCTTGTCCTATGTGCGCACCGCGAATGAACTGGCCGACCGGCCGCGCTTCTATCACACGGTGACGGCCAACTGCACCACGCTGGTCTACGCCATGGTGCGCGCGATCGTGCCGGGCCTGCCCATGGACTACCGCATCCTGCTGTCCGGCTATCTGCCGGAATACCTCTACGAACAGAGGGGGCTGGACACCGGCAAACCCCTGGCCACGCTGCGCCAACAGGCCTACCTCGGCAAGCCCGCCTTGCCTGGTCCGGATCCGGTCGAGTTTTCGCGGACCATCCGCCAGCCGGCGAAAGCGGGGGCCGCGCAATGATCGGGCTCTGGCGTGCCGGCGCGAAAGGCTGCGCGATCCTGGGCCTACTGGCGTGCGCGGGTTGCGCGGGCGTCAAGGTGTCCTCTGTCAGTACGCAGGATTACATCGCCCAGCGCCGCGGCGATGTGCTCACCACCGGTCAGCTCAGCGCCTCCGCGCGCGAGTCCATGGCCGTGCTGGGCCTGAACGCGCAGGATTGCCGCAAGGACCGCGACGCCTGCACGCAGTCGCTGGCCACCATGGAAGGGCTGGACAGCGAACGGCGCCTGGCCACGCTGTCCGAAGTCTGGCTGATGGAGGCGCTGACCACGGAAAAGCAGCGCCCCGCGACTCAGGCCGACCAGGACGAGCTGCTGGACGCTTACCTGCAAACGGCGCGGGCCGCCTACGCCTATTTGTTCTTCACGCCGCGCTCGCCCAGCGACCGCGCCTTCGAAGACCGCCAGACGCAGGTGCGCGACTATTACAACTACGCCGTGCAGCAGGCCGTCACGCGCCTGTTCGAGCAGTATCGCGGCCGTCCGCCGGAACCCGGCACGAAGATGACGGCCGGCGCCTGGCAGGTGCTAGGCGAAATGTCCGACGTCAAGCTGCCCGGCGGCAAGCAGTTCCCGCACGAACTGGTGCCCGCCTCGACGTTGACGTTCCGGGGACTGCGCAGCATGTACCGGCGCGACGGCTTCGGCGCCGAACTTGTGGCGGTCACCGCGCGCCGCGTGAACGATGCCGACACCTTCAAGACGCCGTACAGCGAAACGCCTTTTCCCGCCGTGACCGTCATCATGGGCTTTCCCGGCGACACGCTGGAGCAGGTCATGGCGTCGCAGGAAGCGACCCTGGCGGCCTACGACCCCTACAAGCGGGACACGGTGGAACTGGCCGGCACCACGGTGCCCCTGGCGGCCAACTTCACCTCGGGCTACGGCCTGTGGCTGGCGCGCTCGGGCTTCGCCACCCAGGCGCTGCGCAACGTGCTGGGCAAGGAAGAAGGCATCGAGGCGCCGCACGTCTACTTGTTACAGCCCTATGACCCGGACCGGCGCACCGTCATCATGCTGCACGGCCTGGCCAGCAGCCCGGAAGCCTGGATCAACGTCGCCAACGAGGTCCTGGGCGACGAAACCCTGCGCCAGCATTACCAGATCTGGCAGGTCTACTACCCGACCAACGCGCCGCTGGCGCTGAACAACCGCGCCATCCGCGACGCGCTGCGCCAGACCATCGAACATTTCGATCCCATGGGCACCGCGCAAGCCTCGCGCGACAGCGTCATCATCGGGCACAGCATGGGCGGCGTTTTGAGCCGTCTACTGGTATCCTCGTCCGGCACTGTGCTGTGGGACGCGCTGCGCGACCACGCCAAGCTCGACGACACCCAGCTCGCCCAGGCCCGCGCCGAATTCGACCCGGTGCTGACTTTTGACGCGTTTCCCGGCATATCGCGCGCGGTATTCATTGCGGCGCCACACCGGGGCACGCCGTTTGCCGAGAACACTTTGTCGCGTTGGCTGTCCAACCTGATCACGCTGCCCGTGACGGTGGTCAGGCAGTTCGCCAAGCTCAACCGCCTGGCCGACGCCGATGGGCCGCCCCGGCCCGAATCCTCGATCCGGGTGCCCAACGGCGTGGACAACCTGAGCGAAAAGGACCGATTTGTGAGATTGACCGCTTCCATGCCGATTTCGCCGGCGGTGCGCTACCACAGCATCATTGCGAACCACACGCCCGGCGTGCCGCTGGCGGAGTCGGACGACGGCCTGGTGCCGTACCGCAGTGCGCACCTGGACGGCGCCGAATCCGAGAAGATCATCAGCTTCTCGCATAGCGTGCAAGAAACGCCGGAGGCGATCCTGGAGCTCAGGCGCATTCTGCGGCTGCAGCTGGAGCAGGGGGTGCGCTGATGCACGGCTTATTGTTTGGCCTGCTCCTCATCGCCGCCGGTGCGATCACGGCCGCGCTGTTGCGCCAGCCGGGCGTACTGCTCTACGACTGGATCGCGACGCGGGCAAACAGGCGGCGGGCCGCCGTCCGCCAGCAACCAGTCGCCATCCATGAGGCGGGGGCGCGCGAATCCGGTCAGGCCAAGCGCAGTCAGCCCGCCACCCTGGCCGGATAAGCGCCGCCGCCAGTTCGACGGGGCCTGCCAGAGAGCGCCGCCTTACCTGGGTTCCAGCCCCAAGTGTCCGCGCAGCGTGCTGTGCTGGTATTCGCTGCGGAACAGCCCGCGGCGTTGCAGCACCGGAATCACGTGCTCGACGAAATCGTCGATGCCCCCGGGCAGGGACGGCGGCATCAGGTTGAAGCCGTCGGCCCCTTCGTTCCGGTACCAATGTTCCATCTTGTCGGCGATCTGCTCCGGCGTGCCCACCATGGTGCAATGGCCGCCGCCGGCTGCCAGTCGTCCGAGCAACTGGCGCACCGTGGGTTTTTCGGTCTCGATGATGCGCAGGATGGTCGCGTAGCGGCCCTTGGGGCCGGTGAATTCGGACAAGGGCGGTAGCGCCGGCACGGGCGCGTCCAGCTCCCATGCGGAGCAGTCCTGCAGCACGAACGTGCCCAACTGGCGCAACGAGGCGTCGCTGGGCAGCAGCACGTCCAGTTCACGCTGCTTGGCTCGGGCTTCGGCCTCGGTCGAACCGACGTAGGTGACCAGGCCCGGCATGATGGGCACGAAATCCTGGCGGCCGGCGGCCAGCACGCGCCGCTTGATGTCGCGGTAGTAGGCTTGCGCCGCGGGCAGGTCGTAGGCGACCGCGTAGATCGCTTCGGCGCGCCTGGCGGCCAGGTCGCGGCCCTGGTCCGAGGCGCCAGCCTGGAACAGCACCGGACGGCCTTGCGGCGGACGCGGCACCGTCAGCGGGCCGTCGACCAGGAAATGCTCGCCGTGATGGCCGATCTTGTGCACGCGTGCGGGCACGCCGTAGTCGCCGGCGCGGTCGATGGCCAGGGCGTCCTGGTCCCAGGAGTCGAACAGCTTGAGCGCGACATCGACGAATTCCTCGGCGCGCGCGTAACGCCAGTCGTGTCCCGGCATGGACTCGTAGCCGTGGTTGCGCGCTTCCGCATCGAACATGGACGTGACCACGTTCCAGCCCATGCGTCCGCCCGAGATATGGTCCAGCGACGCCACCATGCGGGCCGCGTGGAAGGGCGTGAAAAAGGTGCTGGAAACCGTGCTGATCAGGCCGATGCGGGAGGTGGCCCGCGCGATCGCGGCCATGGCGGTCAGCGGCTCCAGGTACCAGCGCGGGCCGTCGCCGATGTTGTCGACCGATTGCCCGTCGGCGAAGAAGATGGCGTCCAGCTTGCCGCGTTCGGCGGTGCGCGCCAATGCCTCGTAGTAGGAGATGTCGCCCAGCCGCTCGGCGGCGGAATCGGGGTGGCGCCAGGCGGCGCGATGGTGGCCGCAGCCGAAGATGAACAGGTTCAGATGCAGCATGGCGATCCGGCCCAAACAGGGGCGGTAAAAGGCGCGATAGGCATGGTCAGGCTCTACGATTGCAGCGGCGAACATACAAACGGCCGCCGCACGCGGGCGAACTTAGCACAAAAGTTGCGGGCGGGTCTCCACGCCAGACGCGTTGACATTGCCGTGCCGCTCTCCTAATCTTGCGGCAATTCCTGGGGGAGCCCTGCAAGGGCTGAGATTCCGCGCTATCGCGGTAACCCTTTGAACCTGATCCGGGTAATGCCGGCGAAGGGAAGGACATCGCGCAGTCCGCGCGCCCTCCCTAGACTTTCATTCATCTTGCGGCCTGCGCACCCAGCGTGGCGGGGCCGCCGCGTTGCGCGTCCGGCTGCCAGCCGGCAGCGGGAGGACCGATACCATGTTGACCCAATCAAGCGCCCTGATGTGGCTGCTGCTGTTTTCTGGCGGCTTCGCCTTGGCCAGCGTGCTGTACACGCGGCGCAAGCGCGGCACGCTGGAGGACTATATCGTTGCCCGCAACAGCCAGGGCGCCTTCGGCACCATCCTGACGCTGATGGCCTCGACGCTGGGTGCCTGGATCCTGTTCTCGCCCGCGCAAGCGGCGACCTGGGGAGGCCTGGCGGCGGTGATCGGCTACGCCCTGGGATCGATGTCGCCGCGCCTGGTGATGATTCCGCTGGGGCGGCGCATGCGCGAACTGATTCCGCACGGCCACACCCTGACGGAATTCCTGATGGCGCGCTACGGCCGGCCCATGTATGGGCTGGCGCTGTTCATCATGCTGTTCTATCTCTTCATCGCGCTGTCGGCCGAAGTCACGGCGATCGCCAAGCTGGTCACCATGTTGGCGCCCGTGCCGCTGTGGGCCACCGCCGCCATCGTGATGGGCACCACCTTGCTCTACACCACCTACGGCGGCCTGCGTTCGTCGATCTTCACGGATCAGGTGCAGATGATGGTGATCGTGCCCTTGCTGGTGATCCTGTGCCTGGTCGGCTGGCAGGCCGCGGGCGGCGCCATGCCCACCATCGAAGCGCTGCAGGCCAAGGCGCCGCAGCTGCTGGACCTGACCGATCCGGTGGGCATCAAGGCCGGGCTGACCTTCTTCGTCGCCATCCTGCTGACTGGCATCTTCCACCAAGGCAATTGGCAACGCATCTACGCCGCGCGCGACGCGCGCTCGATGCGCAACGGCTTCCTGCTGGGTGGCTTGCTGGTCGCGCCCTTCATCTTCCTCATGGGACTGTTCGGACTGGCCTTCGTTGGCCTGGCGCCCCAGGGCGACAGCTCCATCGCGCTTTTCAGCGTCATCATGCCGCACGCGCCCGCGTGGTTCGTGATCGCCCTGATTCCGCTGGGGCTGTCGCTGGTCATGAGCACAGCGGACACGGCGATCAGCGCCGTCTCCAGCATCATCGCGGTCGACATGCGCCGCCTGATGCCCAACGCCAAGTCCATGACCATGAAGCGCCTGGCGCGCTGGCTGGTGCTGCTGATGGCCATTCCGGTCATGATCGTGGCTTCGCAGGGTTATAGCGTGCTGTACCTGTTCCTGCTGGCCGACCTGCTTTGTTCCGCCGCCGCGTTCCCGGTCTTCTATGGCCTGTTCAGCCGCAAGCACGACGGCCTCACCGCAACCGTCGCCACCATTTCTGGCCTCGTGGCTGGCTTGTTTTTCTTTCCGGCGCCGGGCGACAAGCCCTCGTTCCTGCTGGAGTCCTTCCTGCTGGCCGCGGTGGTGCCGGTGGCGACCACGGTGCTGATGCGCTGCCTGCTGCGCGGCCGCAAGGAATTCGATTTCTCGACCTTGAGCGCGGCGGTGCGCCGGCTGGATCAGGATCCGGTCTGAGTGGCAGCTCCGCGGCGCGGCGCCCGATGGCG